>NZ_JBIUCP010000038.1:0-41697 GCF_044538765.1 Acinetobacter sp. ABJ-A23_2 | reverse complement strand
ATTCCAAAGATTCCAAAGATTCCAAAGATTCCAAAGATTCCAAAGATTCCAAAGATTCCAAAGATTCCAAAGATTCCAAAGATTCCAAAGATTCCAAAGATTCCAAAGATTCCAAAGATTCCAAAGATTCCAAAGACAGAATAGAGCAAATACTCTAGTTATTGATTAATACTTTTATTATTTCCTTATTCTTTTTTCTACTTATTAAGTTAATTACAAATTGTTCCACGTGGAACGCTTAATTGATTTTGTGATCCAGAAATAAAAAAAAAGCAGGACTACTCCTGCTTTTTTACTATATAACTTTCTTAGTCAGTGAAAGTTACACGTGCAATTGCTTTCTTACCTGACTGAATAATGAAAGTCCCATTTTCTTTTACAGAGAAACCTGCATCAACTACATTCCAGTCAACTTTTACTGCACCACGTGCTACTGCATCTTTTGCAGCTGCTGCATTTGGGTTTAATCCTGCTACACGTAGAATCGTAGCAATGAAGATCTCTCCACCAAACTCACCACGTGAAATAGTCACTTCAGGTGTATCTTCTGGCACCTCACCTTCTGTAATACGGTTACCCGCACTCTTATGAGCATTGGCAGCAGCTTCGGCATCATGGAAGCGTTCAACCAACTCAAGCGCAAGAATACGTTTTACTTCTTGTGGATTACGCCCAGCAGCGATTTCGTCTAATAAAGTTTTGATCTCATCAAGAGATTTGAAGCTTAATAAGTCGAAGTAGCGTTCGATTAAAGAGTCAGGCATTGATAATACTTTTTGGTACATTGCACCTGGAGCATCAAAAACACCAATATAGTTACCTAAAGATTTAGACATTTTATTTACGCCATCTAAACCTTCTAGAATCGGCACAGTGATACACACTTGGGATTCTTGGCCATAACGGCTTTGTAACGTACGACCCATGAGTAAGTTAAAGGTTTGGTCTGTACCGCCTAACTCAACGTCAGCTTCAAGCGCAATTGAGTCATAACCTTGAACTAAAGGATATAAGAACTCATGAATTGCAATTGGCTGATGGTTGCTATAACGCTTAGTAAAGTCATCACGCTCTAACATACGTGATACGGTTTGTTGACTTGCTAACTGAATAAGGTCAGCAGCAGACTTTTGATTAAACCATTCTGAGTTAAAACGTACTTTTGTTTTATTTGGGTCTAAGATTTTAAAAACTTGTTCTTGATAAGTTTTAGCGTTAGCTTCGACTTGTTCACGTGACAACGGCGGACGAGTTGCGCTTTTACCAGTTGGGTCACCGATCATCGCTGTATAGTCACCAATTAAGAAGGTAACTTCATGGCCCAAGTCTTGAAACGTTTTTAGTTTGTTAATAAGAACCGTATGTCCTAAGTGTAAATCTGGTGCCGTAGGGTCAAAACCAGCTTTAATTTTAAGAGGACGATTCTCTTTAAGCTTTTTCAGTAAATCTTCTTCTGAAATAATTTCGTGCGTGCCTCGTTGGATGAGGGCAAGCTGTTCTTCGGCGGGCAAGAAATTTGACATCACAAAACCTAAACACATCAGTTATTCAATTTGTGCGATATACTAACATTTTTTCAGCGTCTTGCAGGGGAAGTTGCATATGAGCGCAATCTATATCGGCGTAATGACTGGCACTAGTATGGATGGTGTAGATATTGTTGCGGCTTCATTTGAGCCACTACAGCTTCATGCCACTCTTACAGTTCCATTCGAACCCGAGTTACGTGATGAGCTTATGGCATTAACTTTACCCGATGACAATGAAATTGACCGTATGGGTAAAGCTGATGTTGCTCTAGCCAAAATGATTGGTCACGGGATTAATAGCTTAATTGAGAAGCATCAATTAGACCGTAGCCAAATTAAAGCGATTGGTTCGCATGGGCAAACTATTCGTCATCGTCCAGAGCATGGCTTTACGTTACAAATTGGCGATCCAAACATTATTACTGAAATTACTCAGATTCCAGTTGTTTCAGATTTCCGTCGTAGAGATATGGCAGCAGGCGGTCAAGGCGCGCCATTAGTCCCAGCTTTTCATCAGGCATTATTTCAACATCCAAGTATTCATCGTGTGATTTTGAATTTGGGAGGCATTGCCAATGTGAGCATGTTGCCGGCCAATAATCCTGACGGTGTATTTGGGTTTGATACGGGACCTGCGAATATTTTGATGGATGCATGGTGTCATCGCCATACAGGTCATCCATATGATGAAAATGGCGATTGGGCTGCTTACGGTCATCCTATTCGTTCGTTACTCGACCGTCTTCATGCTCATGAATATTTTTCTAAAGAGCCACCTAAAAGTACGGGACGTGAAGATTTCAATATTGACTGGTTAGATGATCAGTTAATCGATTGGCGTAATGATTTAACTTACGATGAGTTAGAAGATACACCTGAAAATATTCAAGCCACCTTATTAAAGCTTACTGTACGTGCTATTCAAAAAGCGATTTATCGCTCTGACATGGAAACAGGTGAAGTATATGTATGTGGTGGTGGAGCTTATAACTCTTATTTGTTAGAACAATTACGCTGGCGTTTACGTAAGCACAATTGGTCAGTTCAAACCACAGATGTTTTAGGACTTTCCCCTACTTGGGTCGAGGCTACCGCATTTGCATGGTTAGCTATGCGTTTTGTAAATGGTTTAAGTGGTAATTTACCAGCGGTAACTGGTGCATCTGATTTTAGAATTTTAGGAACAATCACGGCGGTATAAGATTTTTTATCAGTTCTTTTGTCTAGATTCGACCTCATAGCACATTTACTGACCCGAAATGCTGTTATTTAAATGTACATAAAAACTCATGATAAATGCCAACAAAAATAAGTAAGGCATGTTGTTATGGATTTAACCGACCGTATTCATCAATATACTCGTGGGGCTTGGACATTCGATGTGATTGATTCAGGCCCTATAGATGGTCCACTCGTTGTTTTATTGCATGGTTTTCCTGAGACAGCCCATAGTTGGGAGCAAACCTCTGAACTATTGCATCAGCATGGGTTTAGAACGCTTGCGATTCATCAACGTGGGTATAGTTTAAATGCTAGACCACAAAGCCGCTTTGAATATGCTTTAAGTGAGCTAGTCGAAGATGTAGCGAGTTTTATTGAGCAGCTTGGTCAGCCAGTTTATTTAATTGGGCATGATTGGGGTTCTGTAATTGCGTCTAGTGTAGCCATCAAATATCCACAGTATATTCAACACCTCACTTTAGTTTCTGTCCCCCATCAAGCTGCATTTTTAAAAGCTTGTTTAAGCAGCAGACAACTTTTTAAATCTTATTATTTTGCAATTTTTCAGCTTCCTATTCTGCCCGAACTTTTATTTAAAAAGATGCCTAAATTAGGCCGTAACTTTCTTAAGTCATCTGGCATGACCGAGCAGCAAATTGAAATATTCGAGACTGAGTTTATAAAAGAAAATAGGCTAACTACGGCGTTGAATTGGTATCGTGGATTTTTCTGGGATAAACCTCAGAATCCTTTTAAATTAATAGATGTGCCAACTATGTTTATTTGGGGTAAAGATGATATTGCTGTTACTGAAAAAAGCGCCGAGCTAAACTCACGTTATTTTAAAAATAGTTATAAAGCTATTTTCATGAACGCTTCTCATTGGATTCCTTATCAGAATGCCCCCGAACTCGTACAATACTTTTTAGAATCTATAGATGATCGCGGATGATTTCATCAATAAAAAAACCTCTCAAAATAGAGAGGCTTTTTTATTTAAAATTCTTTTTAAATCGAGAATGAAGAACCACAACCACAAGTTGTTGTTGCATTTGGGTTCTGCACAATAAAGCGTGAACCTTCAAGGCCTTCAACATAATCAACCACTGAGCCAACTAAATACTGATAGCTGAGTGAGTCAACAAGCATCTTTACATCGCCATTTACAAATTCTGCATCATCTTCATTTACGCTTTCAGCGAAATTGAAGCCATATGAAAACCCTGAACATCCACCACCTGTTACATATACACGTAACATGAGATCGTCATTCCCTTCACTATCACGGAGTTGGCGTACCTTATTGGCAGCATTATCTGTCAAAACTAGAGCTTGGGCATTCATGATGATTGTTCCTCGGATTTTGCTGTGCCTTTCAAAATAAAAAAGACCCTATATTGAGTATAGCATAATCAATATAGGGTCTGTCTTCGAAGTTTAAAGCGAATCTTGAGTATTTTTATCAAGATTATTTGTAATTCTCATCTTGTAAGCCACATTCGAAGTTTTTCGCATCTTGCTTACAGCGGAATTGCCATAATAGTTTCATCATCCGTTTATCATAAACGCCGCGCTTTGTAAGGTTAATTCGTGATTCACGCATAAGCTTTTGATAGCCCGGTTTATCAGCAGCGGGTACATCCATCCAGTATTTTTGCGGAATATCCGCTTTCATTTTACCTAAGATAGTAAAGGCACGTGGTAACTGGCCTGCCACCCATTCTCTAGACTTCTGACCAAATCCAGCTGGGAATTTATCTGGACGGATAATAATATTTCCAGTCACCTGTAAGATTGGATAGTTCACGATTGCTCCTTTCGTACCTAAGCCTTTTTGTAGTTCTAAAGGTTTAAACGCTGCTGCTGGTGCACCAATAATATCGACCTGATGATTATTAAATTTAGCGCCGAAGTTCGTCACATCTGCACTCACAGCCTGCGCACCGACCTGCTGAACCATAATTTTTTGTGCTTCATCATAGTCAAGAACAGCAATTTTTTTACCCGCAGCTTTGGCTACTGTATTAATACTACGGTCGTTTACTAAAAGGTAAGCATCCCCTACCGGAATAACACCCACGACCTCATAGCGTCCGTTGACCATATATTTACTAAAGGTTTGACTTGCTAAACCTTGCATGACTTTAACAGCAAGTTTGAGATCTGGAATCGCACCAATTGCATCTAATGAACCTGTAAATGAGTTGAATTGACGTCCGCGCATGCCTGATACGCTAATGCCGTCACATTTACCAGCTTTAAAATCTTCAGCAATCACTGCTTCGTTTTGATTTACTTTGAGTTCGATATCAGCTCCCCAGTTTTTCGCTGCAAGCTGATAATCTTTCATTAGTGCATAGACATCACCATTTTTACCAACGAAGTCAAAAACACAAATGGTTTGTTTGGCCTCGGCTGCAAATGAAATTGTTGTGAGTCCCATCGCAAGTAAAAGCGTTTTGGAAAATCGCATATTCTTTTCCTTTCCTTGTAGATTTTTTGTTTTTGGCATCAAGAAATTTCACGCTGGTTGGCATGATTCTCATGAGATATGCTTCATCTAAACTTCACGATTAAGATATTTTTACGAGCAATTATGTTTATATGAGCTCAATTCAAGAAAAATAACTATTTAAATGTCTATAGTAGTTCTTTGATCACTCACATCTTTGTTCCCTTTTAATACCTTCATATATCCAGATGAAGTTTTATCCTCAATTTAGATTAGCGACTTTTTAATTGATCACAATGGCTGAATTGACAGCCTATATAAAGCAAAAAAGCCTAGAATTAAGTCTAGGCTTTTAAGTTCAATATGAATTATTCACCAGCCATTGAACATTCAAAGTTAGCTTTATCTACAGAACAACGTGCTTTTTTCAATACAGACATCATACCTGCATCGTAAATACCACGTTTCGTTAAGTCCATACGACCATCACGTAACATTTTTTGGTACTTAAGTTTGTCTTCAGCACTTAGGTTCATTTTGTATTTACCCGGAATCTGTGCTTCTAGGCGGTTAATCATTGCAAAGTTTTTAGGTAATTGTTTTACGAACCAATCACGAGATTTTTGACCAAAGCCCGCTGGGAATTTATCTGCACGTAATACAAGGTCAGCAGTTACGTGTAAAACTGGGAAGTTCCACATTACACCGTTTGCACCTAAACCTTTGTTTAGTTCTAATGGTTTGTATGCATAAGCAGGCGCACCTACCATATCTACCTGACCATTGTTAAATTTAGCAGCAAAGTTTGAAATATCAGAAAGAACTGCCTGAGCACCGACACGCTGCACCATAATTTTTTGTGCATCGTCATAGCCTAATACGGCGAATTTTTTACCCGCAGCTTTTTCAACAGAGTTGATGTTTTTGTCACGTACGAAAATGAATGCTGAACCTAACGGAGAGATACCAGCAACTTCATATTTTTTACCACCAAGGTTAGTTGTCATTTTTGCAGCATTACGTGCATCTAATACATAGGTAATAGCACGTTGCGCGATTTGGTTATTAGGAACACCACCAAGCGAGTCGATTGATCCTGCGAATTTGTTATATTGGCGTGCACGCATAGCAGTCATTGCTACAGCATCACATTTACCAGCTTTGAAATCATTATCTGCAACAGCCTCGTCCTGACGAGGAACCAAGTTAATTTCAGTACCCCAGCCTTTTGCAGCTAGAGCCCATTCTTCCATCATTTTATATGAGTCGCCTGCTTTTCCTAAGAGGTCGAATACACACACGGTACTCGCTGCTTGCGCTGAAGCAGAAAAACCAACAACAGAAGCGGCAGCCATAGCAAGTACGATTTTTTTCATTTTCTTCATCCTTCCACGGAACAGATTTTTTGTTTGAAGTTTCCTTTCAAACACAGATATTAATCATGTTTTTTAGAAAAAAATAGAGCTTTTACTCAAATATTTTTATCTGATTGGATCATTGTTTGTTCTATTTAAATTATTTATTAGAAGTAAAAATCTCTAATTTTCCGTAAGTTACTTTTTATATTCACAATTTTCATACCCATATTCAGCTTTGAAATATGTGTAGCGATTTTGTGATTAAAAAACAATCTACTCTCCATTGAGCGTACATTCAAAATTTGTGCGTTCAATGGTACATCGTGCACGCTTCAGCACACTCATCATTGTCGCATCGTATACACCTTGCTTTGTTAGACCAAGGCGACCTTCCCGTAATATTTTTTGGTATTTCAATTTATCTTCAGCTGAAAAATTTAATTTAATTTTAGGCGGTACCCCAGCTTCCAACTGTTTCACCATTGCAAAATTTTGCGGTAACTGCTTAATGAACCAGTCACGAGACTTCATTCCAAAATTGGCTGGAAACCGATCACTTCTTGCAATTAAATCCCCTGTAACGTTGACCACTGGAAAAGTAAACATCGCTCCATTTGTTCCAATACCCTTGCCTATTTCTAAGGGTTTATACGCATAAGCAGGTGCGGCAATCGCATCGACTTGGCCACTATTAAACTTTTTCACAAAATCGGTAATTTCTGACGGAATAGGATGTGCACCTACACTTTCCACCATAATTTTTTGAGCTGCGTCATATTGTAAAATAGCAAATTTAGTACCACGTACTTTTTCAATTGAGTTGAGGTTTTTATCTCTTACAAACAAGTAAGCCAAACCAATCTGGACAATTCCCACCACCTCGTAGTTTGTTCCATTTTGTGCTGTTACCATGCGATGTTTATTACGTTGGTCTAAAACATAACTAATTGCCTTTTGAGCAATGGCATTACTGGTCACACCACCAATCGCATCAATCGAACCTGCAAATTTATTGTAATTTCGTGCTCGCATTGAGGTCATATAAGCTGCGTCACATTTGCCCTCACGCAGTCTACGATCTACCAAAGCTTCATCTTGAAATGGAATTAAAGTAATGTCAGCCTGCCAGCTTTTGGCTGCAAGTGCCCACTCTTCCATCAGTTTGTAGGATTCACCTGATTTTCCCAATAAATCGAATACACATACATTTTGCCCGGCATGTGCTGTTCCCATAGCACAGCAAAATACTGTACCAATTATCCCCAATCCTTTTTTCATTTGACTTTCCTTAGTCTAGTTTTATTAGGAGTTCATTTATCAACCAAGTTTTAAATTGTTTTTATTTTAGCCATATTTTTTAAAATGTGGTCTATCTCGTTAAAAATTTAGATATTTTCAGACGAATAGCTTAAATAGAGATAGGTTAAGCCATGCAATCTCAGCATTTATAAACTAAAACTCTGAAAGTTTTGTCTTCACGGTCAGTTCTCTTTAAAATACAGCATCCCTAACTCACCTCGATAAGACAAGATGATTCAATTTGACCAAGTTTCTTTACGCCGCGGTGGACGTGTTCTCTTTCAAAAAGCGTCTATGCAATTACACCCAGGTTGGAAGATTGGTCTGACTGGGGTCAATGGTGCAGGTAAATCAACGTTATTTGCAGCGTTACTGGGCAGCTTAGGCGCAGATGAAGGTACACTTACTCGTCCTTCAGTCTGGACTGTGGCGCATATGGCGCAAGAAGTTAAAGCTCTAGACATGCCTGCCCTCGATTTTGTTCTGTCTGGTGATGAAGAATATTGGGATATTCAAAATAAGCTTGCTCAACCAGATCAACTCACAGATTCAGACTTGGCCAAACTACATGGCCGCTTTGATGAAATTCACGGTTATTCAGCGCCATCTAAAGCTGCCCAACTCATGGCTGGTCTTGGTTTTCTAGAGCATCAATTACGTTTAAATGTTGCTAGTTTTTCTGGTGGATGGCGTATGCGCTTAAACTTGGCGCGTACATTAATGAGTCGTTCTGATTTATTATTACTAGATGAACCAACCAACCACTTAGATTTAGATGCAATTTTGTGGTTAGAAGATTGGCTTAAAGCCTATGAAGGTACTCTCATCCTCATTTCGCATGACCGCGATTTTTTAGATGCAATTACAGATCATATTCTTCACATCGAAAATCAAGAACTCACGCTTTATACGGGTAATTACTCCACATTTGAAACAACTCGAAGTGAACGTTTAGCACAACAACAACAAGCTTTTGAGAAGCAACAAGAAACACGTGCTCACCTACAAAAATTTATTGACCGTTTCAAAGCAAAAGCCACTAAAGCTCGTCAGGCACAAAGTCGTATTAAACAACTTGAGCGTATGCAACAACTCGCACCTGCTCATGTCGATACGCCGTTTACTTTTAGTTTCCGTGAACCGACCAAAATGAGTTCACCCTTGCTGACGTTAGACAATGCCAGCATAGGTTATGGCGATAAGCAAATTGCTGAAAAAATTAAACTTCAAATTACACCGAACTCACGTATTGGTTTACTTGGTATGAACGGTGCAGGTAAATCAACTTTGATTAAGAGCTTGGTCGGTGATTTACCACTTCTAGCAGGTGAACGTAAAGCTTCGGAGTTGCTTAATATTGGCTACTTCGCACAGCACCAAATGGATGCTTTAGATGGCCATGCCAGCCCGATGCTTCAACTTGCTCGTTTGGCAGATAAACAAATTAGTGAAGCCACCTTACGCTCATTCCTTGGTAGTTTTGGGTTTAGTGGTGAACGCATGGATACACCATGTGAAAGCTTTTCTGGCGGTGAGCGTGCTCGTTTGGCTTTGGCACTGATTGTATGGCAGCGTCCAAATGTTTTAATTCTCGATGAGCCAACAAACCATTTAGATCTTGATATGCGTCATGCACTGAGCATGGCTTTACAAGATTTTGAAGGTGCTGTTGTTCTGGTTTCCCACGAACGTCAACTTATTGCCAGTGTGTGTGATGAGCTTCTTTTAGTACACGGCGGCAAATGTACCGAATTTGAAGGTGATTTGCAGGATTATGCTAAATGGTTACGTGAAGCACGTCAGCAGCAAATCAATGCTCAAACTGCTGTAGCAGCAAATAACTCATCATCTGCTGCCCCTGCTCCTACTAAAGTTGATAAAGAAGCACAGCGTAAGGAAGCCGCACGCCGTCGTGAGCAGACTCGACCTATTCGTAAAAATATTGAGAAGGTTGAATCACAAATTGAAAAACTTCAACCGCGACTTGCTGAAATTGAAGAAGCTTTAGCAGATAGCTCATTATATGAAGCGAACCGTAAAGATGATTTGCTGAAATTGATGAATGAACAGACCGAGCTGAAGGCTAAGCTTGAACAACATGAAGAGCAACTTTTAGAACTCATGATGGAACTTGAGGAAATGGAAGCCTCTTTCGAAAACTAAGTTCTTGCCAGTACTGGTATTTTTAAGGACCATTACTGGCTTTTAGTTCAAATCAGAGCTTTATTTGCGCTACTATATAAAAATTTGAATGACTTTTAATAATATTTCATTCAGCTGTTAAATTTTTGAGATAGATTCAAATTTGATAACATATAAGACTTAAGCTACATCTTAAGGGTTGCCATACACAGATAATTTAACTAAATTCTGTAACTTCGTTTTTACCCTTCTTGAGTAGGTATTTAATTCGGGATCAGACAAACTGAATGAATTTTATTGATTTTATTACTAATTTTGAACATTTTTTACCTATTTTAATTCAGGAGTATGGCGCATGGGTCTATGCCATACTCTTTTTGATTATTTTCTCTGAAACAGCTTTTGTATTTATGTTCTTTTTGCCTGGAGATAGTTTACTTCTAACTGTAGGGGCGCTTTGCTCGGTCATCGAAATGATGCATCTGGGTTATATGATTACTTTGCTTACCGTAGCTGCCACCCTAGGCTATATTGTGAACTACTCTATTGGTCGTCATTTTGGTAACCGTATTTTTGAAGCAAAATCACGCTTTATTAAAAAAGAATATTTAAATAAAACCAACCGTTATTTCTTGCAACACGGTGGGAAAACCATTCTTCTGGCACGCTTTATTCCTTTTGCACGTTCTTTTGCACCATTAGCTGCGGGCTCTAGCAATATGAGTTATGGAAAATTTTTAATCTATAATGTCGCTGGAGCTATTTTGTGGATCTGCATTCTATTAACAGCTGGATATTTATTTGGCCACGCGCTCATTCAGGTTACAGACTTAGTAGAAAATTGATCTTTTTAGGTTTAATACACTCAAATAGACCAAAAAATAAAGGGAATGATTCAATCATTCCCTTTATTTATTTAGATCAAAATGAATTTATCTAAATTTTTTGTGGTTTTCATTACGGATATTAACCAGATTAATTGCTTCTGATTTTGCTTGGTCTAATTGACCCTTATCAACCAATACAGTCACTCGATCAATTTCAGCAACTAACTGATCTAAACCCGCTTGATATTGTTTTACCTGTACATTTTCCGGCGGTAAACCTTCCAACTTATGAGGTAAAGATTTTTTTGAAGATACTGCTGCCTGACGCATAATCACAAGCTGCTGTTTTGCGTTATTGAGATCTTTCGCTTCAGCAAAGGCTTTTGTGCTCTTTGCTAAAGTTTTCATGTCAGCTTCCAACAAGTCAGCTGCAAATGCAGAATGACTCACTAAAGCTGCACATGAAATCAGCATACTTGCTATAAACTTTTGACTCATCATCTTCTCTCCTTAGACTGATTTAGAATCTAGCTATCAATTAAGCATCAATATCTGCATTTAATGCATTTTCTTCAATGAAGGCACGACGTGGTTCAACGTCATCACCCATTAAGCACGAGAACATACGATCTGCTTCGATTGCATCATCAATAGTCACCTGTAACATATTACGGTTTTCAGGGTCCATTGTGGTTTCCCAAAGCTGTTCAGCATTCATCTCACCCAGACCTTTATAGCGCTGGATCATCATTCCACGACGCGAATCTTGCAGAATGTGCTGCCATACCTGATGGAAGTTAGCCACTTGAATACGGCGATCACCTTTCTGTAAATATGCACCATCTTCAATTAAATTGAACCAACTCTTAGAGTTCTTCAATAAACGCGCATATTCTGCTGAGTTTAATAAGCCAGCATCAAGCAAGTAAGCATGTGGCAAGTTATGGACATATACAGTCACACGTGGCCAATAATGCGCTGTTTTCTCGCCTTGTGCATTTTCACGTTCGAAGGTTTCAAGCGTAATTTCAGGACGCAAACTTGGCTGTAGTCTTTGTACAGCTTCGCGTACTTGATCTGCCCATTGCTGTACATAAGCCTGATCGTGGTTCTGATCAGCTTTAAACGCCTCTACTTCAAGTAATGCATCAAGTAAGCTTGCTGGATAACGCAACGTTAAACGTTGTAAGCTCTTTTGTGAAACTTGATAGTCTTGAATCACTTTTGCTAATGCTTCGCCTGTAATCGCAGGTGCTTCTGCACTAATATGCAAAGCAAGCTCATCAATTGCATTTGAAATTAAATAAGTTTCCAAGGCATCATTATCTTTAATATATTGCTCTTGCTTACCTTTTTTCAGTTTATATAAAGGTGGCTGTGCAATATAGATATGACCACGCTCCACCAACTCCGGCATTTGACGGAAGAAGAACGTTAATAACAATGTACGGATGTGCGAACCATCGACGTCGGCATCGGTCATAATAATAATTTTATGATAACGAAGCTTGTCAGGGTTATATTCTTCACGGCCAATACCACAGCCAAGTGCTGTAATTAATGTACCGACCTCCTGACTCGAAATCATTTTGTCAAAGCGGGCACGTTCAACGTTCAAGATTTTACCTTTCAAAGGTAAAATAGCCTGCATTTTACGGTTACGACCTTGCTTGGCACTACCACCCGCAGAGTCACCCTCGACAAGATATAATTCAGAAAGCGCTGGATCTTTTTCCTGACAGTCAGCCAATTTACCTGGCAGGCCTGCGATATCTAATGCGCTCTTACGACGTGTCATTTCACGCGCTTTACGTGCAGCATCACGTGCACGAGCAGCATCAATAATCTTACCAGCAATTGATTTTGCAGCTTGTGGGTTTTCAAGTAAGTAAGCAGAGAACTCTTTGTTCATTGCTTGCTCTACTGCTGGTTTTACCTCACTCGATACCAATTTTTCTTTGGTTTGAGAAGAGAATTTTGGATCAGGAACTTTAACCGAAATAATAGCAGTCAAACCTTCACGCGCATCATCACCAGTCACATTCACTTTTTCTTTCTTGAGAATGTTTTCATTTTCAAGATATTGGTTTAAGCCACGTGTTAATGCCGCACGGAAACCTGCTAAGTGCGTACCACCATCTTTTTGTGGAATGTTGTTTGTGAAACAACGAACATTTTCTTGATAGCTATCATTCCATTGCAATGCAACTTCTACAGCAATACCGTTATCTGCATCAGCTGTAAAATGGAAGATTTCATTCAGATGGTTTTTACCTTCGTTAATATATCTAACAAACTCAGATAAACCGCCTTCATAGTCATAAACATGTTCAAGATTAATGCGCTCATCACGTAAAACGATACGTACACCAGCGTTTAAGAAAGAAAGTTCACGTAAGCGGCGTGCTAAAATTTCAACGTTGAAAATGGTTTGACTAAAAGTTTCTGCACTTGGCCAGAAGCGTACAATCGTACCTGTGTTATCCGTTTCACCAATCACACGTAATGGATATTGCGGATCACCATGTTGATATTCTTGTTCATGTACTTGGCCAGCACGATTAATAATTAAATGTAATTTACTAGAAAGTGCGTTTACAACTGAAACACCTACACCGTGCAAACCACCTGAAACTTTATAGCTGTTGTCATCAAACTTACCGCCTGCATGCAGAATAGTAAGAATAACTTCTGCTGCAGAGACACCTTCTTCAGGGTGAATATCAGTTGGAATACCACGACCATTATCTGAAACACTCACAGACTCATCTTCGTGAATCGTGACAATGATTTCATCACAGTGTCCTGCTAAGGCTTCATCGATTGCGTTATCGACAACCTCGAATACCATATGGTGTAAACCGGTACCGTCGTCTGTATCCCCAATATACATGCCCGGACGTTTACGAACTGCATCTAATCCACGTAATACTTTAATACTAGAGGAATCATAAGCCTTTTCATTGGTTTGTTCTGTTTGAGAGGCTGATTGAGACTCTGAACTCATGGTTTCTCCCTAGCAAATATAGGTTTATTCAAAGATGGGTAACATCAAAAAATTATGGTGAAGCAAGACTAACTTGACCGGATTCAACACTGAATAATTGATATGAAATAGACAGATCATGTAAATGTTTTTTTACCGATGCATGATCTAAAGTTGTCATAAAAACCTGGCTACCAAGTTGGCTTAATCGTTCAATTAAACGTTGTTGTGCGGTTAAGTCTAATTCTGCTGTCAGATCATCTAATAATACCACAGTTTCCTTATTACTCGCATGCAACATTGCAATTTGTGACAGTTTTAAGGCAATAATCAAGAGTTTTTTCTGACCTCTTGATAAAACATCATCTGCATGTCCAAAAGGCGTTTTTAAGCGCAAATCAGCTCGATGTGGACCATACTCTGTATAACGTCTTTCAATGTCTTTTTGGTGCTGGTTCAGCAAGTCTTGCATGAGCCCCTGCTCTGTATGAAAACCGGGGCTGTACTCCAGCTCAATCTCTAAATCAGGCAATAACTGACTTAAGTCATTTTGAAAATAAACGTTCCATTGCTCTACGATACTTAAACGCTGTGAGTGTAAAATTTCGCCATAATCACTCAACATTTTGTTCCACGGCTCTAAGTCAGCCAAAGAAAGATTGCGTCTTGTTTTGAGTAAGGTATTTCGCTGTTTTAAAGCTCGAGAGTAATATTGCCAAGCAAAATAAAACTCAGGTTCCACGTGGAACATTAGCCAATCTAAAAGCTGACGTCTTGGCTTAGCGCCATGGTCAATAATATCTGTACTTTGTGGGTCAATATGCTGCAAAGGGAGCAATTTGGCGAGTTGACCTTGAGTCGCAACTGTATCGCCGTTGACTTTCATCAACTGCTCACCGGAAGCGAGTTTCTGCATACCGATTTTTTCAGTTGTTGACTGAGCAAAGACAATCGCGTCGTCAGCTTCATACTGAATATAATTTTTGGGAATATGTGTACGGAATGAACGACCAGTTGCAAGCAAATGAATCGCTTCTAAAATTGATGTTTTACCCGAACCGTTAGCGCCATAAAAAACATTAAACGGTTGCAAACCATGGAGTGCAACCGTTTTTAAATTACGCACGCGTTCTATATTTAAGCGCGTAAGATGCATAGAATTAAACCAGATTAAACACGCATCGGCATAACAACATAAGTCTGGTCAGGATGAGCTGGATCTTGTACCAATACTGACTGGTTTGCTTCAGTCATGCTCATATTTACGTCATCACCATCTAATACACCCAATACATCAAGTAAATATTGAGCATTAAATGACATTTCTAATGGGGTATTTTGATATTGGATTGCTAAATCCTCAATCGCTTCATCTTGTTCAGGGTTATTTGCACGAAGCTGTAAAGAATCCTGATTAAAGTTTAAGAAAACACCACGTAATTTTTCATTACTTAAAATTGCGACACGTTGTAATGATTGTTTAAATACATCATGACCAATCAAAACATGTTTATCACCACCACGTGGAATTACACGGCGGTAATCAGGGAATTTTCCATCAATCAATTTTGTCGTAAAACGAACAGTAATATCACCTTGTTCTTTATCACGGCTTGGCGTATTGATCGTTACATTTAATAATTCACGGCCAATAAGCAAAGTAAGTTGCTCATCTTCAATACTAAGTAAGCGTTGTAATTCACCCACAGCTTTACGCGGCACAATTGCTTGTACTAATTGAGATGAACTAGAAGAAGCCAAAATTTCACAAAGAGCAAGACGGTGACCATCTGTTGTGACTGCACGCAATTGATTTTCATCAATTTCTAACAACGTACCAGTTAAATAAAAACGTACATCTTGTACGGCCATCGCAAAAGCAGTTTTTTCAAATAAACGCTTTAATTCACGTTGGGTCACCTGTACTTGCGTACCTTGGCTATTCTCAGTATTTAACAACGGATAATCTTCTGCTGGTAAAGTACCTAGCACAAAACGGCTATTACCAGACTTTAAAATACATCTTTGATCTTCTGTAATTTGTAAGTCAATCAATGCGGCGGTAGGCAAAGATTTACAAATGTCCATCAATTTACGAGCAGGAACAGTCGTTTCACCTGCTTCGAGGCACGCCCCTTCTGATAAAGCAGTGCTCGCCACCAGTTCAACTTCTAAATCCGAACCAGTAATGGTGAGTGCTTGACCATTAGCCTGAATTTTGACGTTTGAAAGAATATTCAAGGTATGACGACGTTCTACCGCACCGACAACATGTGATAAAACATTGAGTAAACTTTCTTTAGCGATTTTCAAACGCACGATTCATTCCTCTAGCAACTTGGAGCAAACATTTCATTTTTTAGCTGTGTACTATGCTGCACTTATGGAGACTTTGCAACAACGTCTTATGATTTCATTAACTCTGAAGAAGACGTAGTAAATTCTTATAATCTTCGTCAAAGATAGGATCTTCTTCCCTTAAACTGACTACTTTTTCACAAGCATGCATCACGGTACTATGGTCTCGGCCACCAAAAGCCATTCCAATTTCCGGAAAACTATCACCAGTCAACTCACGAGCAAGCCCCATCGCCAATTGGCGTGGTCGCGCATAGATTCGTGTTCGTTTTGGACCTACGAGTTCTTTGAGCGGGATGCGGAAATATTCACTCACCACACGTTGGATATTTTCCACACTAATTGTACGCGCACGGATCGCCAATACATCTTTTAAAGACTCTCGCACAACATCAAGATCGATGGGCGCACCTTTAAAACGTGAAATTGCGACAACTTTATTCAATGCGCCTTCAAGTTCACGTACATTCGCTACTACTTGTTGTGCAATAAATAATGCGCAGTTTCTTGGCAAATCAACGCCACTATTTTCAGCTTTTTTAAGCAGAATCTCGATTCGTGTTTCAATATCTGGTGGTTCAACGCCTACAGATAGTCCCCAAGAAAAACGAGAAACCAATCGAGGATCAAGTTCTGTTAATTCTTTAGGATAGCGATCAGAAGTTAAAATAATTTGTTTAGATTCATCAAGTAAGGCGTTAAATGTATAAAAGAATTCAACTAAGCTAGCTTCTTTACCAGCCAAAAGGTGAATATCATCAACTAATAACAAATCTAAAGAACGACAATTTTTCTTAAACTCTTCAACCTTTCCTTTTTGTAAGGAACTCACAAAATCTTGTACAAAACTTTCTGAGGTCATATACATGACTCTCGCATTCGGCTTAGCTTGAAGTAAAGCATTACCAACTGCTTGCATTAAGTGAGTTTTACCAAGACCCGTTGGGCCATATAAAAACAAGGGGTTATGCTGAGAAGCACCTAATTGTGTTAATACTTTTCTACAAGTTTCCGCTGCCATTTGGTTAGAACGGCCTTCAACAAATAGTGAAAAAGTAAATTGTGGATTTAATAGTTTCTTTTTTGATGTTTTCGGGCTAACTGCAGTGTTGGCAACAGGTTCAGGTTCTCTTTTAACCTTAGTTGGTTGCGATACAGGCGTACTTTGTAAGGCAGCTGTAGTTGTTGCCGGTTGTTCATTAGAAGACAAAATACTACCAGGACGAGAATCGACCAAGATTTCTACCTGACGTACACGTCCTTCTGACAACTGTTCTGCCAATATAGAAATTAACTCTAAATGATTCTCTTGAATATAACGTGTCCAATAAGGGTTAGGAGCATATAGACGTAGTATGCCCTCCACTTCTTCAGCTACTAAAGGGCGAATCCACATCGCAAAGACGTTATCAGAGAGCTCTTGTCGCAAGCGAGTTAAGCAGTCTGTCCAAAGCATGTGTATCCCCTATGTCTGCGTTTTAAATTCAAATCAGTTAAAGATTAACCCTTCCTGATAAGAAGGGGTCGCCATTCTACCCAAGTTATCCACATCTGTCATGACGAATTCGGTTGATTTTGCCTAAAAAGAAATCTCTTGTGAATAAATTTAAATTCAAAACCAATTGTGAATAACTTTTTGCACATCCTGTGGATAAATTATCACATAAACTTATCCACAATCCATAAAGATAATAAAAACAGAGTTATTAACAGTTCAAATATATGTTTTTTAAATTTAAAACCGTGAAATCCACAGAAAAAGTCCACACTAATAAGAATAAATTTAAATTTTAAAATTTGAATTTATTTAATAGGGCTACTTCAAATTGTGGATAACTAAAAAATATGAATTTAAATTCAAATATACCAAAACAAAACTAATTTCACATCTAGGTTTGTTGATAAGTATGTAAATAAGAAGTGTATATCTTAAAAGTCATAATAAAAATAAACAATTACTTTGTGTATAACTTTTAAATGGTAAAAATTGACTTAATATAAAGAGAGGATGAATAAGTAAAAATTTGACTTAAATACAAAACTTTCTCTGTTTATCATTGACAGAGTAAACATTGCACAATAAAATCGCGAACCTTTATAGAAAGATCATTTTTGGGAGTTTCGATATGAAACGTACTTTCCAACCATCTGAATTAAAGCGTAAACGCGTTCATGGTTTCCGTGCTCGTATGGCAACTAAAGCTGGTCGTCAAGTATTAGCTCGTCGTCGTGCAAAAGGTCGTCATAGCTTAACTGTTTAATTACTGTTACGCTGACCAGACTTGGGTGTGATGGCACTTTACAGTTTTAGCACAGATCGTCGTGTGCGCTGTGCTGCAGATTATAAAAGTGTATTTGATGGTGCGCTTTTTAAAGTGCATCAACCCCATTTTTTATTTCTTGCAAAATTAACCGAACAGCCTAATAGCCGTTTGGGTATTGTCGTTGCTAAGAAAAAAGTGCGCCGTGCGCATGAAAGAAATCGAATAAAGCGTCTTGCTCGTGAGAGCTTTCGTCTAAATCAGCCGAAATTTGGGTTAGACATAGATGTTGTTGTAATGCCTAAAGTTGGTATTGAAACGATTACGAACGCTGAGCTATATCAACAATTAGATTTTGCTTGGCAAAAATTACAACGCTTGGCAAAAAAACATTCTAAAGTTGTCCCAACCTCGCAAAATTAAGAGATGACCAATGGTTCGTATTTTGCGTTGGTTCATTCGACTGTATCAAATTGCGATTAGTCCGCTTCTTGGACCCCGTTGTCGTTATATCCCAACTTGTTCCCAATATGCGATAGAAGCATTACAAACTCATGGTGCAATGAAAGGCGTTTGGCTATCTTCTAAACGTATTTGTCGATGTCATCCATGGGGAGGCTCCGGATATGATCCGGTACCGCCAAAAGCAATTCGTTTTATTTCGTTTCATCAAATAGATTCTCAAACGCATCATGTTGCTGTACCCTTTCGTGATCGTTTAATGAAGCAAAATCTCTCTAACCATTTGGGGTAATAGATATGCAACAATGGGCCAGGTTTGCAATTCTCGGGGCCATGTTTGTCACCGCATATTTGCTCATTTTGGCTTGGCAAAAAGATTATGGAAATGCTGCAACTGCACCGCAACAACAAGCGGCGGCTGTAAGTTCACATGAAATATCTGCTGATTTGCCAAATGCTAAAACTGCAACAGTGGCTTCCGATGTGCCACAAGCAAATATTACGCAGTCACAAACCACAGATGCGACAGCACCTGTGAATCAACAGCTTATTTCAGTACAAACTGACCTTTATCATCTTTGGATTAATCCAAAAGGTGGTGATATTGTTCGTATTGAATTACTCTCTCACGACAAAAGTAAAGACAGTAATCAACCATTTGTTATGCTTGAAAATGATGCCAAGCGTACATATGTTGCTCAGTCTGGCTTAATTGGTTTGAATGGACCAGATAGCAGTCGTGGTGGTCGTCCGTTATATGCGGTTGAAAAAACATCATATACTTTGGCTGATGCTAAGGGTGTCCAAGATCAAAAGGGTCAGTCTGAAAAAGTTTTAAACGTGCCAATGGTATTTAAGACACCAGAAGGCGTTGAAATTATTAAAACTTTCACCTTTACCCAAGGTCAATACCCGATTGTTGTAAGTCATCAAGTCATTAACCGTAGCCAACAAAATTGGCAAGGTCAGATGTTTGGACAGTTAAAGCGTGATAACTCTGAGGATCCTGGTAAGTCTTCTCAAGGTATTTTCACTCTAGGAACTTTCTTAGGTGGTGCTTGGGGAACGCCTGATTCACATTATAACAAGCTTAAGTTTGCTAACTTCTCAGAAGAAAAAGTAAATGCTGATGCTAAAGGTGGATGGGTTGCAATGGTTCAGCACTACTTTGTAAGTGCTTGGATTCCTGGAAACCTTAAACTGACTCAAGCGAATGGTCAGCCTTATGTTGCTAAGCTTGAATCTCGTCAGTCTGCGGATCATATGAATATTATTGGCTTTACTTCGCCAGTAATTAATGTTCCAGCTGGCACTTCAATGGAAGTAGATGCGAAGCTTTATTCAGGTCCAAAAGTACAATCTGAATTAAAAGATTTGGCTGTAGGTTTGAACCAGACGGTTGACTATGGTTGGTTATGGCCAATTGCCAAGTTATTGTTCTTAGGTCTTCAATTCTTCCATAGCATTGTAGGCAACTGGGGATGGTCAATCATCTTGCTTACCATTATGGTGAAGATGATTTTGTGGCCTTTATCTTCAAAAAGTTATCGTTCTATGGCGAAAATGCGTGTGATTGCACCAGAAATGCAACGCATGAAAGAAGAGTTCGGTGAAGACCGTATGCGCTTCTCGCAAGAAATGATGGCGCTTTATAAACGTGAACAAGTTAATCCACTATCAGGTTGTTTGCCGCTATTGCTACAAATGCCGATTTTCCTTGCCTTGTACTGGGTGCTCATGGAAAGTGTGGAATTACGTCACGCACCATGGTTAGGCTGGATTCAAGACTTGTCTGCAATGGATCCATGGTTCATCTTGCCGTTAATTATGGGTGCGACAATGTTTGCTCAGCAAATGTTGAACCCGCAACCGGCTGATCCAATGCAAGCGAAAGTATTCCGTATTATGCCGATTATGTTCACGGTATTTATGCTGTTCTTCCCTGCAGGTCTCGTGTTGTACTGGATTGTGAACAACAGTATTACTATTTTACAGCAATGGTTTATTAACAAGAGTGTTGAAAAAAGTCGTCTAAACAAGACTGAATCAGCGTCTTAATCGTTGAACTTTTGCTGAATCAATCCGCTTAAGATGGTAATCTTAGGCGGATTTTTCTTTGGCTGTATTTTAGGTTTTTTTAGGTGAATAATATGCAAAGTCAAACCACAATTGCTGCAATTGCAACGCCGCCAGGGCGTGGTGGAGTGGGCGTGATTCGCTTATCTGGACCTAAGGCCTATGAAATTGCTCAAAAGCTGACGCAAAAAAACTTGCCTGAAGCACGTATGGCTGGTTTTCGTAAGTTTTATGATGCTGATGGAAGCATCATGGATGAAGGGATTGTCTTGTGCTTTCCAAATCCGCATTCGTTTACTGGTGAAGATGTTGTCGAGCTACAGGGGCACGGCGGTCCAGTCATTCAAAATGCTCTCCTTGGCCGTTTATTTGAGCTAGGTGCAATTGCTGCAAAAGCTGGTGAGTTCTCCATGCGAGCTTTTGAAAATGGCAAAATGGACTTGGTACAAGCAGAAGCGATTGCTGACTTGATTGATGCAACCTCTCAAGCTGCGGCACGCTCTGCTGTTCGCTCTTTACAGGGCGCATTTTCAACAAAAATTAATACGGTTTTAGAAAAACTGATCCATTTACGATTACATGTCGAAGCTGCAATTGATTTTCCTGAAGAGGAAATCGATTTCTTAGCAGATGGTAAGATTTTAGCTTTACTGGAAGATGTCCAGCAGTCGGTACATGCGGTTCAAACTTCTGCACGACAAGGGCAACTCTTACGTGAAGGTTTGCAAGTTGTTATTGCGGGTAAACCGAATGCGGGTAAATCGAGCTTATTAAATGCGCTTGCTGGTGTAGAACGCGCTATTGTGACGGACATTGCTGGCACAACTCGCGATGTTTTGCATGAAAAAATTAGCTTAAATGGTCTGCCAATTACCTTAACAGACACCGCTGGCCTTCGTGAAACAGGTGATATTGTTGAAAAAGAAGGGATTCGTAGAGCAATTAAAGAAATTGAACAAGCTGATTTATTATTGTTGGTTTATGATTTAAATCAAGGTGATGACCCCTTAAAACTCGCTCAAGAATATTTCGCTGAACATATTGAACCACGTCGTTTAATGTTAATTGGTAATAAATGCGACTTAACTGGACAGGTAGCTGAAATTACTGATTTTCAAGGGTTCCGTCATATTACAGTTTCTGCAAAACAAGAGATGGGCGTACAAGGCCTCGTAGATGCGATTACAGCTCATGCAGGCTTTCATCCTGAGGAAGATACGTTTATTGCAAGAACACGCCATTTAGACGCAATGAAGCGCACACAGCTCTATCTTTCAGAAGCACGTGAGCAACTTGTTGTATTTAACGCTGGTGAGCTTGTTGCCGAATCATTACGCCTTGCTCAAAATGCTTTAGGTGAGATTACAGGTGACTTTAGTGCTGACGACCTATTAGGCAAAATCTTTGGTTCTTTCTGTATTGGAAAATAATAAAAAAAACTGGATGATGTAGAGGCTATGTCATCCAGTAATTTCCTTAGCCGTATCTCTTTAAAACTTTTAAAAATTCATCTAACTCATTTTGATCGACTTCAGCACCTTGAAGTACATGGTGGTGTAAGTGTTGTTCCATCAATTCACTCATTAAACCGTTTATTGCACCTTTGATCGCTGCAACTTGCTGCAAAATATCAATGCATGATGATTCTGGTTGTTCTATCGCATTTTCAATGCTGTTGATTTGCCCTTTTAGTCGTTTTACACGATTAAGAATTTTTTTATCCTGACCAATGTGACTCATCTGTTTTCTCTTAATAATTCAATATACTGGTAGGGAGTATATTTGGTTTGAATGTTATACACGCCCATAGTGTATCACGTCATCATCAAAATCAGGTTGAAGGACTTTCTAAAAGCGACTTATGTTCCACGTGAAACATAAGCATAATGATGTGGGAGTTTGGTTATAACTCGGTAATCAGTTCTGTTTTCATGAGCTGAACTGATTAAAATGATCTCCTCTCCTACCAATGAGTTGGTTTTATGCTTAAAAAAATAGGAATATTGGCATTATTTAGCTTAACTACAAGTTTGAGTTTCGCTAATGTAGATACTGTTCGGGAAAATATTAAAAAACAATATCCTAATTTGAAAATTAGCAATATTCAGAAAACCGAAATGTCAGGGCTATATAGCGCCAATCTCGATCAACAAATTATTTATCTTGGTGAAGATGGTCAGCATATGTTGGTAGGCTCTATGATTCGCTTAAAGGACCAGAAGAATTTAACCAAAGACTTGGTTTTAGGACAAAACTCAATTGATTGGAAACAATTGCCTTTAAAAGATGCTATTAAAACAGTCAAAGGTAACGGTCAGCATGTTTTAGCGGTATTTTCTGACCCAAATTGTCCTTACTGTAAAAAGCTTGAACCTGAACTCGATAAACTTAAAGACGTAACAATTTACACGTTTATCTATCCTTTAAAACCTCAATCTATTGTCGTTTCCAGACAAGTTTGGTGCGCACCGAACCAATCATATTCTTGGAAAAAGCTAATTGAACAAGGTGTAAAACCAACAGTTGCAAGTTGTGCAAACCCAATTGATCGTAACTTAGAGTTGGGTAAAAAATTAGGTTTTAATGCTACTCCTACCCTAGTTTTTGCAAACGGTTTTAAATTGGTAGGTGCAAGATCTGCTGAAGAAATTCAGGAAGTTTGGAAAGAACTGGGTCTATAAATTAAAAAAAAAAAGCACCTTAAGGTGCTTTTTTTATGAACAAATTAAAGTTTAGCTTTTTCGGACAATCAAGTTGTAAATGAAAAGAATAATGACTGCACCAATCACGGAAGCGATAAAGCCTGCAGCTGAGTTTTCGCCGTAAAGCCCAAGCAAACGACCACCATAAGTGGCTAGAAGTGAACCTGCAATACCAATCAAAGTCGTAACGATGAAACCTGCTTTATCATCACCTGGATGCAAAGCACGAGCAATTAAGCCAGCGAAGAAACCAACCACAATAGCAACAATAAGTGACCACATATTTGTTCTCCAGTTGTTTTTTTGATGAAGTTAATGATTTTGCTTCATATTCTATCGTGCGACAGAGCTGTCTATTTTGTCTGTAGCAGATTGCGACTTTTTGTGTCTTTTTTGTTCAAAGCTAAAACGTTATATAAAAAAATAGCACCTTAAGGTGCTATTTTTATGAAATTTATAGGCCAATTTCACCAATAAAAGGCAGATGACGATATTTTTGATCGTAATCTAAGCCATAACCCACAATAAACCTATCTTCAACTTCGAAGCCTAAAAATTTAACCTCGAGATCAATTTCACGGCGAGATGGTTTGCTCACTAATGTGCATAATTGAATTGAATTTGGTTCGCGAGTTTGCAACATTTCCACAACTTTGCTTAAGGTGTTGCCTGAGTCGATAATGTCTTCAACCACAAGCACATCTTTACCGCGAATTTCACCGTCAAGATCTTTTAAGATTTTAACGTCTCGACTTGAAGTGGTACCACCGCCGTAGCTAGACACTGTCATGAAGTCGAGTTCGTGTGGTTTGGTAATGGTACGGCATAAGTCTGCCATGAAAATAACAGAACCACGAAGTAGACCAATCAGAACCAATTCTTTGTCACTATTTGCATAGTGAGAATTGATTTTCTCGCCGAGCTCTTTGACTTTTGCTTGAATTTCTTCGGTTGAAATCATGATGCTCATTGCAACAGTCATGGCAGATTCCTACAAGATATAAAAGAAAAAATAAAAAAGGTGTTGACCTGCAACACCTCGAAAAACTGAGTTAATGGTAAAATTTTAAAGCAAAATGACGTTTCATGCACCCTTTGATGGCTTTGAAATTTTATCATTTTGCGGATTATGTCGATCACGCTTTAACACAACAGCACATATTCCAAATAATAACAAAAACTTAACAATACCTTT
Source organism: Acinetobacter sp. ABJ-A23_2 (assembly GCF_044538765.1). Lineage (NCBI taxonomy): Bacteria > Pseudomonadati > Pseudomonadota > Gammaproteobacteria > Moraxellales > Moraxellaceae > Acinetobacter > Acinetobacter sp. ABJ-A23_2. Next base: position 16,829 of record NZ_JBIUCP010000038.1, on the reverse strand, counting down.
TCTATTTGGCTGTTTCTTTTTGATAAGCACGTTTTCCATAAATATAAGTCGCCTCAATATTACGATCATCACCTAAGGTGAATAATGCAAACAGTGAATCTTCAACGGATTTAGATTTAGACTGGCGAAGTTGCTGGAGTGCGGTTGGTTTTAGGTTGAGTACCACAAAGTCTGCTTCTTTACCGACGTTGAAGTTGCCTAACTGATCTTGCAAATCGAGTGCTTTTGCTCCGCCTAGGGTTGCATGATAAAGCGCTTCATAAGCTGAGAGTTTATCGCCTTGTAATTGCTGAACCTTATAAGCCTCATTAACGGTTTGGAGTAAGCTGAATGATGTACCTGCGCCTATGTCTGTACCTAAGCCTACCTTCACTTGTTTTTCCCATGTTTTTTTCAATGGGAATAAACCACTACCTAAGAACAAGTTTGAAGTCGGACAAAATGCGATAGCCGATTGCATATCATGCAGACATTGCCATTCTTGATCTTCCAAGTGAACGCAATGTGCAAAAACAGAACGCTTACCAGTCAAGCCATAATGTTGATAAACATCTAAGTAGCCTGCTTGTTCCGGAAATAAAGATTTCACCCAAGCGATTTCATCTTTGTTTTCACTTAAATGCGTATGGACATAAACATCCGGAAACTCTTGTTTTAACTGCCCTGCTCTTTCTAATTGTTCAGGTGTAGAAGTAGGTGCAAAACGTGGCGTAATTGCATAGAGAGCACGGCCCTTACCATGCCATTTTTCAATGAGTGCTTTAGTGTCGCTGTAAGCTGTTTCTGGTGTGTCACAAAGCGCTTCAGGAGCATTACGGTCCATGAGTACCTTCCCTGCAATCAAACGCATCTGAACGCGTTCTGCGGCTTCAAATAAGGCATCAACAGACTCGGGATGAACTGTACAGAAAACGAGGGCTGTAGTTGTACCGTGTTTTAAGAGTTCCTGAACAAAGAACTGGGCAATTTCACTTGCGTATGCTTTGTCCTGAAATTGGATTTCGGTTGGGAAAGTATAAGTATTGAGCCAACTTAGAAGTTGTTCGCCGTAAGCTCCTACCATTTCGGTTTGTGGAAAGTGGATATGGGTATCAATAAAGCCAGGTACAATCAATTGTTCTGGGTAATGTTGAACCTCGATCCCAGTAGGAAGATGCTGTTGAGCTTCTTCCCATGCACCAAACCATTTGATTTTTCCATGTTCACTAATCAATACACCATCTTCTAAATAACGCACTTGATTTGGAATATCAGTTGGCTCAGAGACAGTTTGTTGAATATCTAAAAAACGACCACGCACAACGGTGGTATTTGCGATCAATGACATGGAAAGCCTTTATATTTTCACTTTTTTCGATTGATTGTAACCCAGTTAGCTAATATTTAAACGGTATAACGTTTACTTAGTCCCCATTCTGCCAAAATCCGTCGATAAGTCGTTGACGAACGGTCTGCTTCAAAATGTGCTTCCATCATTAAATCAAGTGGCAGGTCTTCCGGCTTTTGTGATTCGACCATATCTTGGTCTTCAGCAAAAATTTGTGCATTAAATGCATATACCTTTTCTAAATCGCCAGTTTGGTCAAAGTTACGGGTGAGTGGAACAAATAAACGGGTTTTATTACTTGAAACAGGACAACAGGCATTTAAGATTTTTAAGACCCCACCTTCTGGAAAATCGACCGTAAGTACAGCTGAAAAAGGTGGATAGACCTCAAAGGTGCGCTTCCACAAAAAGCCTTCTGGTTCGAGATGTTTTAATTCATGCGGATAGTTACTGACATTGCTGATATAGTCTGTTTTTAAGCCGTAGGCGGTCCGTTCAGTGTGGTACTTAGGGACAACGGGATTATCGCGACTGGCAAAGGCATTGTGATGCACCCATGCAAAATGAGCGACATCGATAAATCCTTCGAGTTGACGTCCGCTAGAACCGCCAATATCCACAAAAGGCGGTAAAATTGATTGATGCTCTGCATGGTCCCAAGTATCTAATACAGGAATATTGGCTTGAGTAACATCACGACCATGAATACTGGTCCAAATCAGACCATATCGTTCAACAACAGGAAATTTGGTCAGAGAAAAACGATCAGAAATTTTAGTCAGTTCGGGCTGAGCTGGTATTTGGGTACATTTCCCTTCGCTGTTATAGCGTAGACCATGATAAGGACAGACAATCTCCTCACCATCCACCCAACCTTTGGTTAATGGCACCCCACGATGTGGGCAAATATCTCGAACCAGATGAATTTCCCCACTTTCTGTTTTATACAGGGCCATGTTGACGTCTAGTAGCGTGACGCGTTGAGGCGCTGTAGAGACATCTTGAATACGCGCAACCGGATACCAGTGACTTGATAAAATTTCCCAATCTTTTGCTTCAAAACTGCTGTTACACGGCATGGCAAGTGGCGTTAAAGTTGGAATAGCATTCATGGCATCACTCCTTAAAAAAATCAGGGCTCTCGCGAGCCCTTAAAATCTAGGCTTTTTTCTTTTTAGGAGATGCAAAGAGCTTGCCAATATTAATTTTTAATAAATGAATTAATAAAATATTATTAAAATACATAAACTTATATTATTGTGTTTTTGAATTTTTGTTCTAATTTAACTTTAAAAATGAAAGCTCATTATGCGCTGTTTACTTAAAATGCACTAAATGATCGCAAGTAATACTCAATAAAAAAGCACTTTAAAAGTGCTTTTTTAAATATCTCTAGGCGTTTATTACTCGACAAAATAATGCGCTGTAAAGTGAGCATCATTACCAATAATGTCGTAGCAATCTTCACGAATAGATATGCCTGCACATTGATGTCCAACCATCCATAAACCGAGTGTAGGCAGTTGCCCTGAAAATAATGGGGTATCTACCCATTTCTGTACGACATAACCGTATTTGTCATAGTCATCAAAATAAAAGCTACCAGAAGCCGCGCCTTGGTCATGGCCGTCTTGTAAAACTCGAATATTGGCCCCTTCCCTTGCCAAAATCGGCTTTTTCACCCATTTACCAGACAAAGCTTGTTGCGGGTCATAGGTATGGGTTTCAACCAATAATGGATGGTTTGGATAACGCTTCCAAAGCTCAACCAAAATCGCCTTATTTGAAAGTAACATTTTCCAGCAAGGTTCAATCCACTGTGTTTGTGGATGGATATATTGAGAAAATGCTTCTTCCCAAATCCATTCCCATGGGTAGAGCTTAAATATGTTTTGAATGGGGTGATTATGAAGATCGACAAAATCTTGCCCGTTCCAGCCTATGTTTTCCATAGAAAGCTCGGAAACCTGTAGATGAGCTTGATAAGCGGTATCCATCAAGTACTCTAAATTGCCCCAGTCTTCCCTTCCAGCCTCCTGACAGGCAGCAAAATGCACATGGCTACCACGCGGTAAAATTGTCTTCCAGCGTTTAATCAGGTCTTCATGAATACTATTGAATTGATCTCGGTTTGCAATGCCCGAGACTTGTTCTATCCACAGCCACTGTGCGACAGAGGCTTCGAGTAAGCCGGTCGGTGTGTCTGCGTTATATTCCAGCATTTTGATATTTCGCCCATCGTAAGCGAAATCAAAGCGACCATAGAGCATGGGAGCATTTTGTTTCCATGAATGTTCAATATGGTTTATAGCGACTTCAGGAATTTGAAAATAAGCAGGATAGTTGCCCCGTTGAATGAGGTCTCCTACTACCGATAAACACATCTGATGTAGCTCATTTGCTGCATCTTCAAGTTGTTCAATCTGCTTAAGCGTAAATTCATAAGCAACCCCTTCAGACCAGTAAATTGAGCCATCGAGAGAAGGTAAATTAAAATAATCAAAACCAATATTTTGATGCTCCACTTGCCAGTCTGGACGTGGAGTAAATATTTTTCTTTTCATATTCAGTGAATGCCTGAGAATTTAGCCGCCGAAAGAGAAGCCGCTACGACCAAAACCCCCACGAATTGGGGATGAAGAAGATGCGCTTTTTGCCGTATTTGAAATAATGGGGTGACCTACACTCAAATTGCTGTAGGGATGCAAGGTATTTCCGTGAAAAGAAACTTCCCGATTATTTTGATAATACGCAGGACCTAAATAGCGGCTACCGACATAACTAGAACCATGTCCACTTGAGCTATTTTCTTGTTTACATGTTTCGTTATTCCAGTCGCGAGCACAGTCATATTGGTTGTTATATACATCTTGTACTAAAGGACCATCATTATGGCTACATGCCGTGAGTAATAAAGGGACCACGACAAGATTAATTTTTTTAGAACGCATGAGACTCCACACATTTTAATAAGTATGTTCGGCATAAAATACCGAATAGCTATTATCTATTATGTTTCTGATTAGGAAAGATAAATTTTAAGTTGGCATATGATATTGATCAGCACTTTTAAAGTACAGAGCTTCTATGTACTATTACATGGTGGATGACTTTAGTATTTTTCCAAATATGACAATTATATATAATAATTATCAACAAGATTTTATTGATTTGGTGATGAAATCTCCTTGTTTATTAAAGATATTATCTATCATTTCTCAATTGCATCCAAAAATTTATTTAAGTGCTGGTGCTGTAAGAAACACTGTTTGGTCATATTTACATGGCAAAACTTATGATTTAAATACAAGTGATATGGATGTGATTTATTATAATGCTGATGAATATGATGATAGTTATCAAAAAGAATTGCAAAGTGATTTAAAAAGCAAATTTCCAAATCAAGATTGGGATGTTGTTAATCAGGCTTTAGTACATACATGGTACCGTAAAGATAATGGTGAAAAAATTCAACTATTAACTTCGATTGAGGAAGCATTATCATTATGGTCAGAAACAGCAACAGCTGTAGCAATACGTTTCGACACTTTCGGTAATTTAGAAATAATTGCACCTTTTGGCTTATCAGATTTATTTGAATTGAATCTACGTTGGAATTCAGCTCTAGTTAGTTATCAGACTTTCAAAAATCGTGTAGAAAGCAAAAATTGGTTACAACAATGGCCAAAATTAAAAATAGTCAATTCCTAATTTAAAAAGGGCTTTCTATGAAAGCCCTTTAATATTATGTAAGTAAAGATTCTATGAGATGTGTCGCTTATTATGACGTAAAGAGAGGTAAGCAGTAATTGCTAACACGATTACGATAAAGCTTAACGAGATCCAGATTGGCATGTGGAATACATCAAGCAACAACATTTTCGCGCCAATGAACAATAAGATGATGCCTAAGCCATACGGTAAGTAATGCAATTTAGAAGCAGCGCCAGCAAGCAAGAAGAACATTGCTCGTAAACCTAAAATTGCCATTAAATTCGCCGTTAAAACAATAAACGGATCGCTAGTAACAGCGAAAATAGCAGGAATAGAATCTACCGCGAAAATTACATCTGAAGCTTCAACCAAAATCAACACTAGAAATAACGGCGTTGCCCACAATAAACCATTTTGGCGTACAAAGAATTTGTCACCATCAAGCTGTGGGGTAATACGCATGTGCTTACGTAGCCATTTTAGAGCTTTGATATCTTCAATATTGGTTTCTTCTTCTTGGCCTTTTAAGAACTTAAAGCCTGTATAAACCAAGAACGCACCGAAAATATAAAGCACCCAAGAGAACTCTTGTACGAACCATGCACCAATAAAAATAAAAAGGGTACGCAGTACGATTGCGCCTAATACTCCGTAGAGCAAAATTTTACGTTGTAATGCAGCTGGAATAGCAAACGCTGCGAAAATCATTAACCAGACGAAAACGTTGTCAATTGCGAGGGACTTTTCGAGTAAGTAACCTGCAAAGTATTCCATGGTTTTTTGGTTTGCTAAGGTCACCCCAACCGTTTGTTGTAGGTAGAGCCATAAACCACCACCAAATAAGGCTGCAACGCTTACCCACGCCACGCTCCAGTAAGCAGCTTGCTTAATTGAGACATCTTGACCTTGTTTTTGCTTAAAGCCCAAGAAGTCAATCAGAAGCATGACAATGACTATGCCAAAGAATGCTACGTACAGCCATAAATTGCCGATTGTTTCCATAAATCTTCCATACATCCGGCAACTGGGCATAAAAAAACCTCGACCAGTTGCCAGATGAATTAAACATCTGTATCAACATGATCAAGGTCTTGCCTACATCATGAATTTCACGATGCTCAGATACCGACTTTTTAATAAAAGTGTATTGACGATATCTGACACATAACATTGCTGTTATGTTTGGAGGAGGCTACTCCCCTTGTCAAACTAAATTCTGTATTGGATAAAACCTATCCAATTTTACATAGAATGGCAGATTTTTTTGTATTACGCAACTGAACTTAAGAGGGTGCTTTTAATCCCAAAAAGATCTACGCATTATTTAATCAAACCGCGGTCTAAAAGCGGTTTGCATATAATCTGGTAAAGGTGAATAAAGAATGCGGTCAAACTTGTACCGTAAGCATTCCAGAAGTAATAACCTGCTGTGTTGACCAGAAGCGCGACAATAAAAGCCCCCAACATGTCTAAAGGGAAATGCACACCTAAATAAATACGTGACCACGCCACCACAAATGACAAAAATAACAGAATCATTCCAATCATTTTGCGCTGAGCAAACAAATAAGACAACGCGATGGTGCTGAAAATCAGCATATGATTACTTGGAAAAGACGCTGTTGGTGCATGTTCAATAAAGGTGGTGCCCACACCCATTACAAATGGTCTTGGATGGTGATAAAACAAAGAAATAACATAACCCACTAAAAGTGATATGCAGGTTAAAAAGACAGATTTAATGACCCTATTTTTTAAATCTTGATCGCCATAAAACCATAAAAATGTAAGGATGAATAACAGGATATACAGGAGATCATTAGCAAAAAAGATAGCAAGACGAATGATAAATTGACTCGCATCCTGAGCACCATTTATGACATGGAATAAGCTAAGGTTGAGTGTTTCTAAAGACATTCATATTCCAAACAAGAACAAAAAAACGTGAGCTATGATAAAGAATTAAACCTATTGTCTTGATAAAGAATTGTCACAAAAATGAAATATAGTTTATTGATGAGTAAAGATTAATCAGCAGACCTAAATAATTTTTAATGCGTGATCTGGTGGTTAATATTAAAGTGTTAACGTGTTGGCACTTTATTCGAGAACGTTATTTTATGACTACTCAAGAAAAACAGAAAAAATTAAGTTTGAGGCCTTTATCTCCAAGAGATCCTAAACAGCCGCATAGAGCAGCAACTCCCCTCGAATTATTGTTCGATTTAATTTTTGTGGTCGCGATTGCAACAGCAGGTCAGCAGTTACACCACGCAATTATTGAAAATCATCTCTGGCATGCTCTGCCAAGCTACCTAATGGTGTTTTTTGCGCTGTGGTGGGCATGGATGAATTTTTCATGGTTCGCTTCAGCTTACGATAATGATGATGCATTGTATCGATGCCTTACTTTTGTACAGATTGTAGGTTCATTGGTGATGGCCGCAGGTATTCCTGATGTGTTTCGTAGTCAGGATTTTGACATCATTATTGTGGGCTATGTGATTATGCGCTTGGCTTTAGTCACCCAGTGGCTCCGAGCAGCAAAACATGATCCTGAACGGCGAGTTACGGCTTACCGCTATGCGATCGGTATAGTCTTGGTACAAATTGGTTGGCTTGTAGCTAACTTTGCTCATGTCCTTTCTATACCTCTATTTTTATGTCTAGTTGTGTTCGAGTTATTCGTTCCCATCTATGCAGAAAAACATTCGCCTACGCCGTGGCACCCTCATCATATTGTAGAGCGCTATGCTCTCCTCACCATTATTGTTTTGGGCGAATCAATTGTAGGTAGTTTTAATGCCATACGTGATGCGCTTGCGGCTCAATCTATCAATATTCCGGCTGTTTTTTTAATGATTGGCGGATTAATGTTGATGTTTGCAATGTGGTGGGCTTACTTTGATCGCAGTGAACAACATCATCATTTTAAAGGTGTGCGTCCATTTGTATGGGGTTATGGCCATTATTTTGTTTTTGTGAGTATTGCTGCCGTAGGTGCTGCGCTTGCCGCCGCCGTGGATGTTACTACCCATCATGCACATATCTCTGATTTATATATGGGTGTAATTGTCGCAGTAAGTGTAGTGCTTTATACCACTTGTATATGGATGTTATACGAGTTTGAATGTTTAGCTGGAATTTCTAAATGGTTTTATCCTATTACCGCGCTTATTATTTTATGTATTCCGTTCATTTGTAATAACGTGGGATATAGCGTGTTTGCGATGGGTATTGTCTATACGTTACGTTTATTCATCTCGAATAAATTTATAGAAGATATAGAGCCAAAGCAGGTTTAAAAACCATTAAAATAAAAAAACGGGTTTCAAACTGAAACCCATTTTTTTATTAAATCATCTAGAGAGAAAGTTAAGCAGCTTTTGCTTTTAATGCACTCAAAAGTTTTTGATGTAAGCCACCAAAGCCACCGTTAGACATAATCACCACAGCATCGCCCTCACCTGCTTCATTGACAATACGGTCAATAATTTCATCAAGTGAACGGCTGACTTGAGCACGGTTTGATGCAGCTTCAATTACAGGTTGTAAATCCCAGTCTAAACCTTCTGGCTGGTACCAGATAACGTCATCTGCTAATCGTGCTGAATGCGCTAAGCCATCCTTATGACTGCCCATACGCATGGTATTTGAGCGCGGTTCAATAATGGCCCATAAACGGCGCTCACCTAAGCGTTTGCGTGCGCCATCTAAAGTTGTATCAATTGCTGTTGGATGGTGAGCAAAGTCATCATAAACCTCAATACCATTGACTGTACCGAGTAACTCCATACGGCGTTTCACACCGCCAAAGTTAGATAAAGCTTCACAAGCTGTTGCAAGTGCAACGCCCACATGTTGAGCGGCTGCAATGGTTGCCAAAGCATTAGCTACGCTATGTTGCCCTGTCATGCTCCATTTCACTTCACCAACGGCATTGCCATTTTCGAGTACTTTAAAATGGCTGCCATCAATTGAAATTAATTCGGCAGATAAAGCAGCTTTTTCATTCGCTTCTAAACTTGTACGAATCACTGGCGTCCAGCAACCCATTTCAAGCACTTCATCAATATGCGTTTCAGTAATTGGCGCAATAATACGGCCTTCACTTGGAATGGTACGAACAAGATGATGGAACTGTTTTTGAATCGCTGCTAGGTCATCAAAAATATCGGCATGGTCAAATTCAAGGTTATTTAAAATCGCCGTTTTTGGATGATAATGAACAAACTTAGAACGTTTATCAAAGAAAGCTGAGTCATATTCGTCGGCTTCAACGCAGAAGTATTTACCACCGCCTAAACGAGCGCTTTCACTAAAACCCAGTGGTACACCACCAATTAAAAAGCCTGGGTTTAAACCAGCCTGATCAAGTACCCAAGCGAGCATAGTCGTAGTAGTTGTTTTTCCATGAGTACCCGCCACACCAAGCACATGTTTGCCTTGTAAAACATGATCGGCAAGGAACTGTGGACCAGAAATATATGGCAGGCCTTCATTGAGCATATATTCCACGGCATCAATACCACGTTTCATGGCGTTGCCGACAATAACCAAGTCCGGATGAGGCTGTAAATGGCTATGGTCATAGCCTTGCATGAGTTCAATACCTGCATTTTCTAACTGGGTAGACATTGGCGGGTAAACGTTTGAATCAGAACCTGTTACCTTATGTCCTAAATCACGAGCTAAAAGTGCTAAAGAGCCCATAAAAGTGCCACAAATACCCAAGATATGCAGATGCATTGCTCGCCTTCTCCACTGCTTTTGTACACAGTATTAATGTGAATTACTGTGTTTTCATTATTGATAAATTTGCCAGCAACGATAGCAAGGCTCAACTGGAAAAGATAGTCAAAATTCGTTGTTGTTCTATGTGTTTGAGGCACTCATAAAAGTACAGCTTTATTTTTTAGATTTAAGCTGAATTATAGTTTTATCTTTTATAATGTTTTTGATCCATATTAATACTTAAATCATCGTGACGATGAAGGATGTGCCTTTGAGCCCAACAGTTTTAGCTTTTGTGCTATTAATTATTTCGAACTGTTTTATGACACTTGCATGGTATGGGCATCTTAAGTTTTTGCACCATGCTCCATTCTGGCAAGCGATTTTATTCGGTTGGATTATTGCTCTACTGGAATATAGTTTTATGATTCCAGCAACTCGAATCTTGAGTGATCAAAACTGGACCTTGGGTGAAATGAAAATTACCCAAGAAGTAGTCACGCTTATTGTATTTGTGCCATTTATGGTGTTGCTATTTAAGCAGCCGTTTAAATTAGACTATGTTTGGGCCATGTTATGCCTGTTTGGCTGCGTCTATTTTGTATTTAGAAGCCAGTAATCAGCAATAGCTTGTATTGAATAACTGACTTTACAAGCTATTACTTTTCAAATACCTGATTATTTAGCAGAATATTTACACGCTTTTTTTAGAATTTTAGAAAATTGTTTATCTCTTGGCGTTGGGTCTTCATAGTCAAAAGCATAATTACTATCTAATGTAGTTGTACTCAAAGCGCCGTCCGGTTCAAAATTAGACATAGCATAACTATAGGTCTGATCGTCACAGTAAATACGATATTCGGTAATTGAATATACATTTCCTACCTCAGTTGCACCAAGATAATAACCAGTCATCAGAACTGGCTCTCTCTCATCAGTAGCAGATTTTCCAGTGACAATAAATTTCTCTTGTACCTTACCAGTTAATGCTCCACTTTTGATTTCTCCGTTATAACCCTTTTCTTTATTTAAAGTTTTAATGGTTTTTTGAAATTCGCTGATATTTAAATTTACTAAGGCCGCGTAACTCGTTGTTGTGCAAAGTGTGAGTGTTAAGACTCCAAGAAATTTTTTCATTATTAAGCTCTTATGAATTTGATTAAGCGCGTTATATTAATAAAATTTGAGAATGTGTCACTGTTAAAGCATGACATTTTTTTATGAGATTAAAAATATTTACAGAGCTGGTGAGTTAAATTTTCGTGAGATGAAAAATCAGTCTATAATAATGGGCTTCCGAACTATTTAAAACTTGGCTCTCGTCGAGATTTATCTTCTTTTACTTTTGTCTTTGGAACATTAGCAATGAATGCGGCCGCAGCACAAGACGCTCAACCTCTCGTTGGAATTATTATGGGTTCTCAATCTGATTGGGCAACTCTCGAAAACACTGCCAATATGCTTAAACAGCTTGGTGTCCCATTTGAAGCGGAAGTGGTATCTGCTCACCGTACGCCAGACCGTTTATTTGAATATGCAGAAACTGCACGTGATCGCGGTATTCAAGTGATTATTGCTGGTGCTGGTGGTGCTGCACATCTACCAGGTATGTGTGCTGCAAAAACTGACTTACCTGTGTTGGGTGTGCCAGTTAAATCATCAATTTTAAATGGCGTAGATTCATTGCTTTCAATCGTACAAATGCCAGCAGGTATCGCAGTCGGTACTTTGGCAATTGGTCCAGCTGGCGCGACCAATGCTGCGATTATGGCTGCTCAAATCTTAGGTTTAACTCGTCCTGAAATCGCAAAAAATGTTGCAGATTTCCGTGCTGCACAAACTGATAAAGTTGCAAGCAACAATATTCCGGGACAGGTTTAAGAGGCTGAAATGGATAAAACTATCGGTATTTTTGGTGGTGGACAATTGGGCCGTATGATGGCGCAAGCAGCTTTACCATTAAATATTCAATGTACTTTTTTTGAAGCAAATACAGATTGTCCAGCAGGTGTTTTAGGTCAAGTTTTTTCTAGCCAAGATGAACAAGGTTTAAAGCAGTTTATTGAAAGCGCTGATGTTTTCAGCCTTGAGTTTGAAAATACGCCTGTTGCGGACGTAGATGTTTTAACACAAACCAAAACATTGCACCCTCCCCGTGTTGCTTTAGCGACTGCGCAAAATCGTTTGTCAGAAAAAGCATTGTTTGATGAACTTGAGATTCCTGTTGCGCCGTATCGTGCTGTAGATAGCATGGAAAGCTTGAAAAAAGCTGTTGCTGAGCTTGGTTTGCCGATTGTACTCAAGACGGCAACTGGCGGATATGATGGCAAAGGTCAGTTTGTACTTCGTTCAGAAGACCAAATTGATACAGCTTGGGCTGAACTTGGTCCTGCAAAAAGTTTAGTTGCTGAAAGTTTTGTGAAATTTTCTCGCGAAGTTTCGATTATTGCAGTACGCGGTCAAAATGGTGAAGTAAAAACTTGGCCATTAGCTGAAAATCACCATCACAACGGTATTTTGTCGCACTCAATCGTACCTGCACCGAACAGTGAAGCTCTACAACCTGTAGCTCAAGACTACATTACTCGTTTGTTAAATCATCTCAACTATGTTGGTGTCCTGACTCTCGAGCTATTTGTGACAGAACAAGGCTTATGTGCAAATGAGATGGCACCACGTGTGCATAACTCTGGCCACTGGTCAATTGAAGGCGCCGTATGTTCACAGTTTGAAAACCATATTCGAGCTGTTGCAGGACTACCATTGGGTTCAACAGACGTTGTTCGACCAACGGTTATGATCAATATTATTGGTCAGCATCCTAAAACTGAAGATGTTTTGGCACTAAATGGCGCTCATCTGCACCTTTATAACAAATCAGAACGTGCTGGCCGTAAGTTGGGCCACATTACATTAATCCCTGTGGATAGTAATGAATTGACGAATTTATGCCGTCAATTAGCGAAAATTTTGCCAGAACCACTCGCATTGACAGCTGATATGACCATTTAATTAAGTTAAAATTTCTAAAAAGCGATCTTCGGATCGCTTTTTTTTGTCTTTTAAATTTAAAAAATTTAAGAAACCTAATGTTGTTCTGCTGTGGATAACTTTTATTAAGCTTTTTGAATTTAAATAAAGGTTCTAATTTTGAATTTAAAAAATCAAATAAGTCGTTTTGGTGATTTTGAATTTAAAATAAGTTATCCCCAATGCTTAAAGTTTGAATTTAAATCTGGTGCTCCAGCTTGTGTTTGTTTTGAATTTAAAAAGAGGTATGTTGTCTGGGTGGTGTTTTGAATTCAAAACTACATCTAACTTTTAAATTTAAAACATGTATTCATGAGTAGCTAAGGCCTTATAATTCGTAAGGATGATGAAAAGTATAAAGAATATAGTGTGTAAGGTAGTTTAGGTGTGGGTTTTATAAGTTATCCACAGGTGGATTGGGTTTAGGTTTTTAAATTTAAAGTGATATTTTGAATTTAAACTACAGGAGAGATTTTTGAATTTAAAAACCAATTAATCTTGTGTAAGAAGTTTTAAATTCAAAACTAGATGTAAAATTTGAATTTAAAACTTTGGAAATGAATTTAAAGAAGTAATTATGAATTCAAATTTACGATTTCTCTCTGAAAATTTTGAGTCCATAATGGTATGGTACAGACAAATTTAAATTTAAAAATTGAACTAGGATAATATGCGACGTTTTTCTTGTATTGTTGGGTCTATATTTTTGGCAATGACTCAGGCTCAAGCAGAGCTGGTAATAAATGGTTCTACTTCTACAATATCTAGTAATGCGACTGTTCCAGTAACGAATAGCAATACTTATACGCCTAATAATAATTTCCAGAGTTGTTTAGCAAATTTACGTTCACAGGCAATTGCTGCTGGAGTTTCAGGTAGCACTTATGACCGCTATACGCAAAATTTAACGCCAGACTACTCAGTAATTGATAAGTTAAATTATCAGCCAGAATTTTCTACACCGATTTGGGACTATTTATCTGGTCTTGTAGATGAAGAGCGTGTTGAGCTGGGGAAACAAAAATTAGCGCAATATCGAGATGTTTTAAATCGTGCATCTCAAGCTTATGGCGTACCAGCTGAAACAATTGTAGCAGTATGGGGTGTTGAAAGTAATTTTGGAGATATTTCTGGAAAATATCCTTTATTGCAAGCACTTGGAACATTAAGTTGTGAAGGGCGCCGACAAAGTTATTTCCGTACAGAATTTTTTGCCACTATGCGTATTTTACAACGTGGCGATTTAACCGAAGATCAACTTAAAGGCTCATGGGCTGGTGCATTTGGACATACACAGTTTATGCCATCAACTTATGAACGCTTAGCTGTTGATTTTGATGGTGATGGTCGCCGAGATTTAGTGTCGAGTACGGCAGATGCATTGGCATCGACGGCTAATTTCTTAAATAAAGCGGGTTGGCAAACGGGAATGCCTTGGGGTTTTGAAGTCAAAATTCCGTCAGGTATGTCAATTGATGGAGAAGGACGCCGCTCTAAAAAATCATTGAGTAGCTGGAGTGCACGTGGAGTAACCCGAATTGATGGTACACCTTTAATTCAAGGTGCTTTGTCGGATAGTACGTCTGCCGGTTTAATGGCACCAGCAGGAGCAAATGGCCCAGTGTTTTTAGTATTTAAAAATTTTGATGCCATTTATAGCTATAACGCAGCCGAAAGTTATGGACTTGCGATTGCACATTTATCTGATCGCTTAAAAGGTGGCAAGCCATTCGTTGCTTCTTGGCCAACAGATGACCCAGGTACTTCACGTGCAGAGCGTCGAGAGATTCAGCAATTTCTGATTAATCGTGGCTATGATATTGGTGCTGTAGATGGCTTAATTGGTGATAAAACACGTATTGCTATCCGTCAAGAGCAGACTCGTTTAGGTTTAAATCCAACTGGACGGGCAGGGCAGCAAATTTTAAGAGCATTCCGTCAGGAACAAGCCCGAAAAATGATGCAATAAGGCATGCATTAAATAAAAAAGGTCTGCATATGCAGACCTTTTTTATTTAGCAGTTAAACTATGGATTAATCTAGCTTTACAGCTTCCAAAATGTCCAAAATAACTGAAGTGACATCTTGGCTTAAATCACGATCATTAAAGATTTCATAAGCAGTAATAGTGACATCGGTGTCACTTGGTAACTGCTTCTGTTCTTCTTCGATTAGATGTTCGATGGGTAGTAATGTCTGCTTAACTTCAAGATGTAAAATATCTTTATATTCAATATTTTCATCTTCAAGTTCAATTTCTTGCTCATTAAAATAAGGCAGTAAAATAGAATGAAGGTACGGTTTAAGTTCAATAATATCAAATAGTTCGATATCTCGAGTTTGTTCAATCGTACTAATGTGGTCATTTACTTCAATCAGGATATGATAATAACTCATCTTGATCTCCATTCTATTTTAGACGGCTCTTACAACCACAATAACATGACTTTGACATGAATTTCGATGTATCTATTTATAAAATAGATACATCATTATGTCTCATATCTAATTATTGAGGTAAAGCGTTTAATAGATCACGATCAGCGTCAGTTAAAATATCACTTTTTTTATCGCTGTCTTTGCGAACTGAGTACATTAACGCGCCTGGTTGATCAGAGTGTTTTAAGCCAAGTGCATGACCTAATTCATGAGCAATCGTTAAACGTAAATCATCAATAGAGCTATACTCATAGATTGTGATTTGTTTACCGTTATAAAGACCTTTCTTAAATACATCAGCTTGTGCATTTTGCTTAAACTGATTTAATGATTGATTGAACTGGTCATTAATCTGGTTAAAGTGATTAACCTTTTTGTTTAAGCCCGCAGCTTGCTGATTGTAAGCAGCAATATCTTTCTTTAAAGCAACTGTCTGTTTCTGTAAATCTTTCTGAGTTTTCGCAAGAGATTTTGCCGTGTATTCAGGTGCTAATTTACCTTCGTTAAATTGCATCATTTGTTGATCAAAATTCTTCAATTTCTCATTTAAGATCTGTTTTTTGTTTTCAAGATCAGATTGAGTTTGACTTAAATTTTGCTTCAACTGCTTAATTTGCTGTTGTTCATCAACTACGCGTTGTTGATCTTGTTTAAATTGAGCAGAGATTTTTTGACGCTGTTCTGAACGATTTTTGCTGTCATCGTATACAAGACGAATTTCTAACTTTGCATTTGGATCATAAGTAAAGTAATTTTTACCCGTACCTTCTTTCCAAATATCAGCAGCTTGCTGAGTAATCTGAATCAATTGATCTTGACTTAAACCAAAACGAGGATCGACTTCAGCAATTTTATATGTCAAATGTTGAGCATTTTTTTGCTGAACTTGAGTGTTTACAGGAGTTGCAAGGTGAGCATTGGCCTGAAAATTAGAAAAAGCAAAAGCCAAGCCTAATAACAAAGATGTTAAGCGCATAGTCGTCAGGGGGAGATTTTAAAAAAAACGTATTATAAGAAGATAAAATGAAAAATCAATCAAAAAATATACAATTTTGATAAATAAATGAGACTTTAGTCTCATTATTTTTTACCGTTTGCCAAATTATTTGTTAGTAAAATTTGAACAGTTTTAATTTTATTTAGTTTATTTAATCAGTTAGTTTTAATGATTTTCGTTATTAGAACTATAAAATGAACTCAGTAAGTCTAAATCTGAATGTGTTAATTTGAAGTTATGAATATCTTGCTCTTTTAAACGAGGATACATTAAAGATTTAGGGTCAGTAGTGTGTTTTAGTCCCAGTGCATGTCCAAATTCATGGGCAAGTGTTAGACGCAAATCATCAAATGAATTAAAACCATAAATTTGAATCTGGTTTTGGCTAAACAAGCCTTTATGGAAAGTCTCTGGACTAGCCGTTGTACTTAAATTAAATTGTTTAATAGATTGACCAAGCAGACTTTGCTGTTGATTTATTTGCTTAATTTGTGCATTAAAATTTTCTATTTTATTGTTATGTTGAGAAAATTTTGTTTTTAACTTTAATGATAATTCGGTTAGCTCAGCTTGACGTTTAATTAAATC
>NZ_JBIUCP010000037.1:0-43324 GCF_044538765.1 Acinetobacter sp. ABJ-A23_2 | reverse complement strand
TATATATACAGGTCTGTATATTCTTGGCATCAAGAAAAACAATTTCAAAATAAACAATATATAACTATAAGTTTGTTTCGGTGCAGAAATATAGAGGCCTTCTCGGGGAGTGGAGGCCTCTAATTTTATTTGTACAGCCGTAAAAAGTTTTTAAAATCAATAATAAGTTAATATTGAGATTAATTTTTTATGCTATAAATGAAAGTTACTAATAACTAGAGAGATAAACATGACTAATAATTTTAATGCTGAACAGGCAAGAAAAAATGCTAAAGATGTCAAAATAGATCAAGCAATATTGTTGGAAAAAATCTTAACTGGAACTGAGGAAATCTCGAAAGAAGGTAAACGTCGAGCAGTGTTTCAATTTCCAATAGATGCTTTGCATCCTGAACATATTACACAGGTAGAGGAAGAGCTAAAGACGCGAGGTTTCAATGTTTCAACAAATATTGAACAGTCTGGTACAACGGTCAATATTGAAGTTAGTTTCTAAACTTTTGTGCAATCAAACGCCCATACTTTAGGGCGTTTCTTATAATTTTTTACAATCTAAATTTATAAAAATCAATATATTGTTTGACAGGTTTATGCTTCTTCTGTAGCTTTACTTTTTGAGTGGAATATGGATATGAACTTCCAAACAATACTTTCATCTTTCAAAAATCAATCTACTGGTACAGATGCATTTAAAAACTTAAAAAATGTGTGTGAGCAGTATCTCAAGCAATCTTCAGATTTAAATGAAAAAGCAGCAACTTATCTCATTTATGGGTTTGCTCGTAGTTATGTCATCTTATATGAAGATGAAGCAGTGACTACCGAGTTTGCGCAAGCTTCTAAAGAAACGTTAATGAATTACATGAGTCATTTAAATAAAGCCTTACTTACTCAAGATGACAGCATAATTTTGAGTGCTTTAAATCAGGTGAGTAATGACTATATGCAGAGTGCAAGAGTCTTTTAAAATCTTTGTTTAGCTTATTAGTAGGATACTTCTTTAGTCATCAAGTTAACCAAAGAAGTATCCAGTAGTAATTTTAATGTGATTTTTTCTTGCCACCGCCATCTTGTTTATTGACAGTAGACCATGCAATACGTTCAGCTTCTTCTTGAGAATGACCTCTATCTACTTCACTCTCAACAATATGTTTAGCCTGACGCTTTTGCTTTGCTGTATAAGATGATTTATCGCCACGAGACATAGCATAGACCTCCGTATTTTGTTTTAAGATCTTCTACTATTGAAACACATCCGAATTTAAAATCGGTTAAATAATGTCTTATCCTGTATGCATAAGTTGAATCTTATTTAGAACTTATTTTAAATTTTAGTTAAATTAAATTTATTATTTTCAATAAATTAAGCTGAGTTCAATCTGTTTTGAGCTGAGTTTTATTGTTTTTAAAATGTAATTTTTTCATTTTATAAAAGTAAATAAAAAGATTTTTTATGTAAAATTAACAGCTTAATAAAGGTTGAAAAATTTAAAACTTTAGAAAATTAAAAGTTATTTATCGACCTTGATGATTGTTGTGGGTTAATATTTCGCAAGAAAAGAAAAAACGACTGATGCGTAAACAAACCTGCGTGTGTCTGTTGTTTTTTTTCATGTATGCTGTCCTTAGTTCAAGAGTTGATTTGAAATGCACTGTGATATTTATAGATCGAGCAAAAAAGATGAAATGTACATTTATATTGCTCGTCCAAACTATCCTGATGATACGGAGCAAACTGATCCGTTTGAAAAAGTTCCAGAAGCTGTTTTACAAGCATTTGGTCGTGCAACGTTTGTCATGCATTTAGAATTAGCTCCAACACGTAAATTAGCGCGTGTAAATGTTTTACATGTTCTAGACTCATTACAAACAAAAGGTTTCTTTATTCAGATGCCGCCAGAAGGGCTAATTAACCCAAATGCAGTTGAACCAGAGGGCTTACGTGGTGCGTGAAGATCAAGCTGGAGTTTTAAATCAATTACTTTCTTCTCTCGATGCAATTCCTGAAGAGATCATTGCTTTAACAGCTTATGGCGTTGGCGCTATTATTGCCTTGTGGTGTTGGTGGCGTTTAATGCGCCGCTTACCTGCTACTTTTGGTGCAATAAGCTGGTTAGTTGTTTTTGCTATTTTGGTGACGCCAACCGTTTCGGAAGGGCCGAATGCATCTGTAGCACCAGCTATTTTTGGACTACTGTTTGGTGTTTTAACGAAAGACAGTCCTTTAATCTGGTCAAATTTATCCTTAATTCTATTTGTAATCGGTCTAGGTTTGGTTATTGGCTATTGTTGGTCAAAATATACAACAAACAAAAGCATGCGTTCCATCTAACCATTGAAATAGAAAAATAAGGTCTCTACATGTCTGCTGATACCCAACATTTTACCGGTACAGATCAATATATCGCGACTGATAGTCTTAAACTTGCTGTAAAAGCAGCTCGTGCCTTGCAAAAGCCTTTATTGGTTAAAGGTGAGCCGGGTACAGGTAAAACTTTACTTGCTGAGCAAGTGGCAGAAAGTCTTGGTTTAAAACTCATCACTTGGCACATTAAGTCAACAACTAAGGCACAGCAAGGCTTATATGAATACGATGCTGTGTCTCGCTTGCGTGATAGTCAATTGGGTGATGATCGTGTTTACGATATTAAGAACTATATTAAGCCCGGTAAACTGTGGGAAGCTTTCACCAGTGAAGAGCGTTGTGTGCTTTTAATTGATGAAATTGATAAGGCGGACATCGAGTTTCCAAATGACTTGTTACATGAACTTGATAAGATGTCTTTTTATGTTTATGAAACAGGCGAAACGATTACGGCTACTCAACGTCCAATCGTAATTATTACTTCAAATAATGAAAAAGAATTACCAGATGCGTTCCTGCGTCGTTGCTTCTTCCACTACATCGAATTTCCAGACGAAGCAACTATGCGTGAAATTATTTCGGTACATTTCCCAAATATCTCTGCGACTTTGGTAAATGAAGCACTTCAAGTTTTCTTCAAACTCCGTGAAATTCCTAATTTGAAGAAACCACCATCTACATCTGAACTGATCGATTGGCTAAGTCTGCTTATGGCAGATGATATGCCTGAAGATGTACTACGTAATCGAGATACATCAAAAGCTATTCCACCTTTGTATGGCGCACTTATTAAAAATGAACAAGATGTGCAACTGCTTGAACGTTTGGCTTTCATGTCGCGACGTTAAAGGAGGGAATAACCCATGTTTGTGCGGTTATTTTACACCTTACGAAAATATGGTGTTCCAGTTACAACTCGTGAACTCATTGACTTAAATCGTGCGGTGAGTGAAGGCTTAGTTTTTGCCGATCAGGAAGAGTTCTATCAACTTGCTAAAACAATTTTAGTTAAAGATGAACGCTTTTTTGATAAGTTCGATCGTGCCATGAAAGATTACTTTGATGGCATAGAAACCTTTGATATCGATGAGTTACTCAAGCAAGTCCATAAACTACCAAAAGACTGGTTTGATTTAGAACTTCTCGAAAAGCATTTAACACCAGAGCAAAGGGCTGAACTTCAAAAAGCAGGTTCTTTAGAAGAACTGATGAAAATGCTAGAGGAACGCTTACGCGAACAGCATAAAAAACACCAAGGTGGTAACCGTATGGTTGGCACAGGTGGAACTTCACCTTTTGGTGCTTTCGGTGACCATCCAGAAGGCGTCAGAATTGGTGGGCCGGGTCGTAAACGTTCGGCGGTTAAAGTCTGGGAACAGCGTAAATACCAAAACCTAGATGACGACCAAGTTCTTGGAACTCGTCAGATGCAAATTGCTTTGCGACGGTTACGCAAATTTGCTCGCCAAGGTGCAGCTGAAGAGCTAGATGTTGACGGAACAATTCGGGAAACAGCCAAGCAAGGTATCTTGGATGTTCAGATGGTGCCAGAGCGTCGTAATCGAATCAAAGTACTGATGTTGTTTGATGTGGGCGGTTCAATGGATGCTCATATTGCCCAATGTGAAAAGTTATTCAGCGCAGCTAAAACAGAATTCAAAACACTTGAATACTTTTATTTCCACAATTGTCTCTATGACTATGTTTGGAAAGATAACTATCGAAGAACAGCTACGCGTATGAATACATGGGATTTGTTTCATACTTACGGACGCGACTATCGGGTAATTGTGGTAGGTGATGCCAGTATGGCACCGTATGAGCTGAAATCGGTAGGTGGCTCGGTTGAATATATGAATGATGAAGCAGGTGAAGTTTGGTTACGTCGCCTACGTCAACATTTTGATAAAACAGCATGGTTAAACCCTGAAACAGAAGGGTATTGGCATTACACACAGACGATTGGTTGGATTAAAGAGATTTTTGAAAACCATATGTACCCAATGACCCTAAAAGGCATTGAAGACTTAACGCGCTACCTTTCTCGATAAACTTGATAACTTTAATAATTTAAAAAGAGGGATGATATGCAACATCAAATTAATGGTATTGCTTTGCCGAATGAACAAGGATTTTTTGGTGAGTATGGAGGTCAATTTATTCCTCCGCATTTAAAAGAAGCAATGGATGAAATTAATGTTGCTTATGAAGAAATTCGCCATACATCAGAATTTCAAAATGAATTATCAGACCTCTTTGCAAATTATGTCGGCCGTCCAAGTCCTTTATTTCATGCAAAACGTCTTTCTGAGCAATTAGGTGGCGCGCAAATTTATTTAAAGCGTGAAGACTTAAATCATACCGGTGCCCATAAAATCAATCACTGTTTAGGTGAGGCTCTACTTGCTAAGTATATGGGCAAAAAGAAAGTCATTGCCGAGACGGGTGCGGGTCAACATGGGGTGGCTTTAGCAACGGCTTGTGCTCTAGTGGGTATTCCATGTGAAATTCATATGGGGCAAGTTGATATTGAAAAAGAACATCCAAACGTGGTCAAAATGAAAATTTTGGGTGCTCATTTAGTTTCAGTCACTCGTGGTACAGCAACCTTAAAGGATGCTGTAGATAGTGCGTTTGAAGAATATTTAAAAGACCCTAAAAACTTTATTTATGCGATTGGTTCTGTGGTTGGGCCACATCCATTTCCGAAAATGGTTCGAGATTTCCAATCAATTATTGGCAATGAAATTAAAGATCAAACATACCAGCGCTTTGGAAAAAATCCAGATTATGTGGTGGCATGTGTTGGTGGTGGTTCAAATGCGATTGGTGCCTTTACGGCATTTTTAAATGATCCAGATGTAAAACTTGTTGGAGTTGAACCCGCTGGACATGGGTTAGATACCAATATGCACTCAGCAACCCTAACATTAGGTAAACCAAGCCAAATTCATGGCATGGCATGTTATGTACTTGAAAATGAGGCTGGTGAACCTTTACCTGTGCATTCTATTGCTTCAGGATTGGACTATCCAGGTGTTGGTCCACAGCATAGTTTCTTAAAAGATTTAGGACGTGTGGAATATAGCACTGCAACTGATCAAGAATGTTTAAATGCTTTTATGACATTATCGCGTGTTGAGGGGATTGTTCCTGCGCTTGAAAGCTCACACGCTGTGGCTTGGGCAATTCGCGAAGCACCAAAGCTACCGAAAGAAACCATGATTGTGGTGAATCTGTCGGGTCGTGGAGATAAAGATTCTGACTATGTTGCAGAAAAGCTTAAGCTTTAAGACAACTAGAGTTAATAAGCGGTCAGTATTTAAAGGCCGCTTTTTTGTTTCAAAGACTATCTTTAGCGTTACTTATAAAGTTCATTATTTCTTAATTAAAACAAAGTATTCTGATTTTAACGTGTGATTGTCATAGATTGATATGTAAAACACTGGTTCACAAGGCAAAGCGTTGCGTTGCTTTGTCTCACTCAGTAGAATAGTCACTTTGCAAAATTTGCCTTTGGAGACGCCTAAGTGGAGCGACCGACGATTAGCCCTGAACATTTACAGGAAGCTGCTGAAAATTTATCAACAATTCGAGATTTTATTCGTTTTGGGGTATCAGCATTACGTCAACATGATGCACATTTAGGACAAGGTACTGAAGATTATTTTGCAGAAAGCTCTGCATTAGTTTTACAAACCTTATCTCTTGAATGGTCAGCAGACGCAGAAATTTTAGATGCTAAGCTTTTACCAAGTGAAAAAGCAGAATTTTTAAGTTTGTTGGAGCGTCGTATTAATGATCGTATTCCGACATCTTATTTATTAAATTTAGCTTACTTCTTCAATAAGCCATTTTATGTAGATGAGCGTGTACTTATTCCACGTTCACCAATTGCAGAATTAATTGAGCAACGTTTTGCGCCGTATTGTTTAGATGAAAATGGTCAAATGCGTGAAGCACTCAACAACCTACCAGAAAATACCAAGCCTAAGACACCACAACGTATTTTAGATATGTGTACAGGTTCTGGCTGTATTGCAGTGGCTTTAGCTTATGCTTATCCAGACGCAGAAGTAGATGCAACAGACATTTCTAAAGAAGCTTTAGAAGTAGCTTCAATTAATGTTGAACACCACAATAAGCAATATCAAGTTGCGTTACTTGAATCTGACTTGTTTGCCAAGATTCCAGCTGAAAATCAGTACGATTTAATCGTAAGTAATCCTCCGTACGTTGATGCCGAAGATATGGCTGACTTACCGGAAGAGTTTTTGCATGAGCCTGAACTTGCATTAGCAGCAGGACAAGATGGTTTAGACTTAGTTCGTAAAATGTTAGCTCAAGCGGCAGATTATTTAACAGAAGATGGTTTAATTGTAATTGAAGTCGGTAACTCTGAATGGGCTATGCGTCAGAACTTCAATACTGTTGAGTTTAACTGGCTTACTTTCCAAAAAGGTGGTTCAGGTATTTTTGCTTTGACTGCTGAACAATGTCGTCGTTATAGAAAATTATTTGCAGAACAAGCTTAAGGAGTTGTACGTATGGCAGGGAACACTATTGGACAACTCTTTCGTGTAACCACATGCGGTGAATCGCATGGTGTTGGTTTAATGGCAATTGTTGATGGAGTGCCACCAGGCCTTGCATTAACTGAAGAAGATCTGCAAATAGATTTGGACCGCCGTAAGCCTGGTACATCGAAATTTGCTACCCAGCGTAAAGAACCTGATCAAGTTGAAATCATTTCAGGGGTATTTGAGGGTAAAACCACAGGTACACCAATTGGTTTACTCATTCGTAATACTGACCAAAAATCGAAAGATTATGGGAATATTGCGCAAACCTTTAGACCGGGTCACGCGGATTATACTTATACACAAAAGTATGGTTTCCGTGATTATCGTGGTGGTGGCCGTTCAAGTGCTCGTGAAACTGCTATGCGTGTTGCAGCTGGTGCTATTGCGAAGAAATATTTAGCAGAAAAATTTGGTGTCTTGATTCGTGGTCATGTCACTCAAATTGGTAACGAAGTTGCTGAAAAACTCGATTGGAATGAAGTTCCAAATAATCCGTTTTTCTGTGGCGACGTAGATGCTGTTCCTCGTTTTGAAGCATTGGTGACGTCTTTACGTGAACAAGGCACCAGCTGTGGCGCTAAGCTAGAAATCTTAGCTGAGAAAGTTCCTGTAGGTTGGGGTGAGCCTGTTTTTGACCGTTTAGATGCTGATATCGCACATGCCATGATGAGTATTAATGCGGTTAAAGGTGTTGAAATTGGTGATGGTTTTGCTGTAGCGGGTCAGTTTGGTCATGAAACACGTGATGAATTGACTAGTCATGGTTTTCTAGCGAATCATGCTGGCGGTATTTTAGGTGGTATTTCAAGTGGTCAAACCATTCGTGTGGCGATTGCACTAAAACCAACAGCAAGTATTACTACTCCAGGTAAAACGATTAATTTAAATCGTGAAGATACTGATGTGTTGACTAAAGGCCGTCATGACCCGTGCGTGGGGGTTCGAGCAACTCCAATTGCTGAAGCAATGTTAGCAATTGTTTTAATGGATCATTTCTTACGCCATCGTGCTCAAAACGCAGATGTTGTTCCACCATTTGCGCCAATTGAACCATAGATAGTTGGTTGACGTAAAAAAGCCACATAACTCAAAGTATGTGGCTTTTTTATTGTTATTGAGAGCAATTTTTTAATTAAATAGACCCATGAATAATTAAGTTAAATCTACAATTTGTTCTTGATTTACAGCAATTTGATACTGATTACGGCCATTCGTTTTTGCTTGATAGAGTGCATGGTCTGCGCGGCTAACAAAGGCAGAAATTGAATCATTTAAACGTGGAATTGTGGTTGCCACACCCACACTAATGGTTACGTATGGTGAAACGTTACTACATGGATGAATAATGGCAATTTTTTTAATTGCGTTCATTAATCTTTCGACTTGAATTTGGGCTTGCTGAGCATTGGTCATAGGGAAGAGAAGTAAAAATTCTTCGCCACCATAACGGGCAACTAAATCGCCACTACGAGCAGCAATTGAAGAAATTGCTGTAGCAATATCTTTTAAGCACTGATCGCCTTTAAGATGTCCTAAGGTATCGTTATAGGGTTTAAAAAAGTCGATATCCACCATCATAATAGTAAGTGGTGTTTCATGGCGTAGTGCACGACGCCATTCATTATCTAGTGTTTCATCAAGATAACGTCGGTTAGCAAGCCCAGTTAAAGCATCTTGCTGTGAAAGCAAAGACAACTGCTGCGCTTGTTGCATGAGTTCAATACGGTTGAGCTCAATCATACAGTTTTGTAAATAGTTTTCTCGGTGTTGACGGTCTGTAGCATAGGCAAGCGTCATTCCTAAGAAACTACTAAACGTATATGTGCGATTCAAAAAGGTCCAATCTATGTCGCCTTTCACATAAGTACTGACTAAAATACCAACCAAACCGCCGACCCATCCTGCAATGATCGCAGTATAAAAGCGCATACCTACCGCACCATAGATAATCACAATCGCATACATCATTGCTGCATGAAAAAGTACATTATCTTGGCCATTTTCTAAAACGTTAATTAAAATAAAGGTGATAGCGACAGCGGAAGCAGAGCCAATTCCAACATAATAATCAAACCACTGATTTAATTTTTTAATAAACGATAAAATCCATGCAATTAAAACAATTATACCTACCCAAGAATAATAGCTTAACCAGGATAAAACTTGGTCGGTTGGTAAGACTTGGTATATACCAAAGCTTAAAAATAAATATAATATTAAAATAATAGGTGCTCTATAGCGAAACTCATAGGCCGCACCATTTTGATATTGAAAACGATAGATCGTTTCAAGTTGCTTTGGAAACCATACGAAATTTAATCCGCGTGTGGTTAATAAATCTATTTGTTCCTGTCCCAATATATTGGAACCTTGCAACTTCATAATTAATGCTCTCTATATTGGAAGTTGGCATAAAATGCGACTTGTTTTATTAAAGTTCCATCTAAAAATATTGGTTATATATTGTGTGGTTTATTCAAAATAATAATACAGATTTTTTAAAAAAGTAATGATTTTTATAGGCCCTTATTGTGATAAAAATCACGACATTTCAATGATTAGCGTCACAATTATCTAAAGATTCAAAACCTTTGAGAAAAAATTACTAATGGTCGATTAAAGATTGTATCTTTATCATTTTCGGATAGACTTATAGCCGTGAAGTACAGATGATTGCTGTCATATAAATAGGAAAATTAGCAATGACTGCTTTAAATCAATATGGAATGAGTTTAGAAATTACAGCGCATAATGAATGGTCTCAGCGGTTTTGGGATGATCTTTTACCAGTTAAGGAGCGGGTGAGTAAACATCCGTTTTTTACTGAAATGGCCAATGGGGGATTGAGCCTAGAAAGTTTCCGTTATGCTTTACTTAATTTCTATCCACTGGTTGCACATTTCCCGTCATATATGGCTGGTGCATTAGCTAAGGCGACTGCTTTTGCTGAACCGGGTGTAACAGAAACACGAGATTGGTTAATTCAAAATATTAAAGTCGAAGAACGCCATTTACAGTGGTATCGTGATTGGGCGAAGGGTTTTGGGTTAACTGTAGACCAGCTTGATAGCGTGCGGCCCCCAGCTGCAATGAATGCGGTGAATCACTTTTTATGGAATATGAGTCACCGTGGCAACTTAGCTGAATGTTTAGCTGCGACCAATTTAGCAATTGAATGGGCAACAGGCGACTGGTCTATTCAGGTCTATAAAGGTATTCATGCTTATACAGACCACCCTGACGTCACGATTGATAAGCGTTCTTTAGCTTGGTTACGTGCTCATGCTCATTATGATGACTTACATCCTTATGAAGCCATGGAGTTGATTAAACGTTTGTCGAATGACCGACCAGATTGGCAGCAAAAAGCATTTCATGCTGCCGAAGAAGGATTACGTTATTACGAGCTGGCTTTAGATGATTGCTATAGAGTACAGCTTAAAGCTTCTGCTTGATCTCATTTAAAAAAGGGAGAATATTGTTAGATATTCTCTCTTTTATTTTATTCAAGTAATTTTAAAAGTTTTGCCCGATAAGGTGTTTCTTCGGGTAATAATTCAAGTAGGCGTTCAACGGCATCCACACGGTCAGGTACACGACTGACTACACGTAACAGTTGGTCTATATCGTCAATTTGATAAATTACATGGCTCAATCGAGCATCAAAACAGTCTCTCCAAGCACATAAAAATGGACTTTCTGACTTGGCTAAAAAACTACCTCTATAAAGTGTTAAAGTGGTTGCAGTAAAACCTAGGTTTAATGCCTGCTCAGCCATAAGAAAGTCACATTGAATTTCACAGTTAAGTCTATATGGTCGCGACTCGATCACATCGGGAATCAGGTTTCGAAGCTGTGAAAGCTCGGCTTTTAGTGTAGTGGTACTCACTGGGCGGTCGCCATATAAAGCGTAGTGCAGTTCTTCTAGGTTTATACCTTCTGGACACAACGCAAGAATACATAAAATTTCGATTTGGCGCTGCGTTAGTGTTAAACCATGTTGGTTATATTGAACTTTAGGTGTGCCTAGAGCCTTAATATATAAAATGTTTTTTTGATGAAGTTGAATGGCTTGTTTTACGATATCGGCACAACGTTCAACGGCTAAAATTCCAAGAGAGTTATGCTTTTGGTACTTCGTTGATAGGTTCATAATGCCGTAAAACTGGCCTGTGTTTGCATCGGTGATAGGGGCTGCATAACATACCCAGTCTCTAACGCTGTTCATCTGATTTTCATGCGAATAAACACAGCTTGCTGAATGTGTATTAAGTGCAAGACCAATTGCATTTTGACCAACCGCTTGAGTGGACCATTGCCCACCTTCAACAAAATGGACTTGTTCAGCAGATGAACGCATAGGTGTACTACTCCATGTCCAGAGTAAAGTACCGTGAGGGTCAGTTACCCCAATTGCCATATCTGCATCTTCAGCAATGTGCATCAAATTTCTATGACACTCTTGGATTGAACGACCAAATAAGGAATGTTGCCATTCCTGATCTAGATCAAATATAGGAGCCGCATCTAGATCGAGTGACGGCTTTTTTCCTAAACAAGGCGTTTCAGAGATTGTTTCCGGTCTAAAGAAAGACGGAAGGTTGTCTGTAGAAGGCAATAATAATTGTTTTGACATATCCATATCGAAGTTCCTTTATCGTTGAAATGGCGTATCCGTGGCCGCTCAACAGGTTTAGCTTTCTTATTGTGACTATTTCCTCGTTATTTCATTTACCTTAAATAATTTTAAACGGTTTGACTATTATCCTATTGGGTAAATTTTGTTATTTCGCCTCGCCCTATGACAAAACATCCTCTCTTGAAAATGGCTTTGGTGCAGGTTCACCGAAATATTGCCGATCGGCAAAATAGCTAGAACGAACCATTGGCGCACTCCAGATATTTTTAAAGCCTAAACGCTGGCCATGCTGAGTGTATCTTTCAAATTCTTGTAACTTCACAAACCGGTGAATAGGGGCATGTGATTTAGAGGGCTGTAAATATTGTCCAATAGTCACTAAATCTACATCATGATCTTTTAAATCGTTGAGTAGAGCAATAACCTCAGCTTCAATTTCTCCTAATCCAACCATTAAGCCAGACTTGGTTTTGATATCGGGACAATATGCTTTAAAACGTTTAAGTAACTCTAGTGAATGTTGATAATCTGAACCGGGGCGCATCGCTTTATATAAACGAGGAACCGTCTCAATATTATGATTAAACACATCTGGAGGAGATAAGCTTAGAGTTGAAAGCGCTGTCTCTAAACGACCGCGAAAATCTGGTACTAAAATCTCAATCAATGTTTCTGGACAACGTTTTCTAATTTCTTCAATACACTTTACAAAATGTGCAGCGCCGCCATCATGTAGATCATCGCGGTCTACAGAGGTAATCACGACATACTTTAAGTTTAGATTTGCGACTGTTTCTGCCAGATGCTTAGGTTCATCTTCATCCAGCGGTTTTGGACGACCATGAGCGACATCACAAAATGGGCAGCGACGAGTGCAGATATCGCCCATAATCATAAATGTTGCCGTACCTTCACCAAAACATTCCGGTAAATTTGGACACGCCGCTTCTTCGCAAACACTGTGTAACTTCTGTTGGCGCAGCAAATTTTTTATGCGTTTAATTTCTTCAAAATCGGTTATTTTGGCTCTAATCCAATCCGGTTTAGTGGGTAACTCTTCTGTAGGTAAAATTTTAATCGGAATGCGAGCAACTTTATCCGCTCCTCTTAATTTAATACCAGTTTCTATTTGCCTTTTTAAGTCCATATATAAAATTCCATTTTATATTAAATAATTTTCAACTAGACTCTATATAATAAAAATCCTTATAATTTAAATAAGGAATATGGAGTTTATTAATGAGCGTAGTACACAGCAAATATTATAAATTAATAAAGGTTGGTTAAAGGTTTGTTTTACAAGTCAATGAAATGTATTAAAATTTTTTAATTTTATTTTTGCTATGCAAGTTTTTGAAAAATAAAAAATAATAACCATAAAAACCATTTAAAACTTTTTAGTCTAATAGCATATTAAATTAAATTGAGCTTTATTATTTATAGCGAAATATATAACTCTCGCTGAAACTTGGTTGATTTTTAATAATCAAGATAATAAAGGAAAAGGATATGCAATTAACGGAAGAGCAATTACTCGCAGCATATAAACGCATGCGCGATATTCGTGAATTTGAGGATCGACTTCACGAAGAAAATACCAATGGTGATATTCCTGGCTTTATTCACTTATACAGTGGTGAAGAAGCTGTAGCAGTCGGGATTTGCGAAAATTTAACCGACAAAGACTATATCACTTCAACACACCGTGGACATGGACACTGTATTGCAAAAGGCTGTGACATTCACGCCATGATGCTGGAAATTTTCGGTAAAGATGACGGGCTATGCCGTGGAAAAGGCGGTTCTATGCATATTGCCGATTTAGATAAAGGTATGCTCGGTGCCAACGGGATTGTGGGTGGTGGGCCTCCTTTAGCAATTGGTGCAGCGTTGACAGCGAAAACCTTAAAGACTGGCGGCGTCGGACTGTCTTTTACAGGTGATGGTGGCTCAAACCAAGGCCTTACTTTTGAAGCGATGAACATGGCTGTTGTTCTTAAACTTCCTGTGATTTTCGTTTTTGAAAATAACGGTTTTGGTGAGGGGACTGGTCATGATTACGCTGTAGGAAGCAAAGATATTGCTGGTCGTGCAGCAGGCTTTGGTTTACCGGCAGTTAAAGTTGACGGTACAGACTTCTTTGCCGTCTATGAAGCCGCTCAAACTGCCATTGAACGCGCGCGCCGTGGTGAAGGTCCAAGCGTGATTGAAACCATCACAAACCGTTTTTATGGTCACTTCGAAGGTGATCCTGGCTTGATTCGTTCTAAAGAAGAAGTCGAGTTCATCAAAGAAAATAAAGATCCTTTGAAAATTTTCCGTGAGAAAGTCAAAGGCAAAATTGATGAAGCCAAACTAGACGAGATTGATGCAGCTTCAAAGGCAAATGTTGATGATGCCGTTGCTAAAGCCCGTGCTGCGGCATACCCAAAACCAGAACAACTCCTTACTGACGTCTATGTCTCTTACTAAAGGAATAGTAAAGATGCCAAATAAAAGTTTTCGTAATGCAATTAAAGAAGCCATTGAATCAGAAATGCGCCGTGATCCAACCGTATTTGTTGTTGGTGAAGATGTTCGCGGTGGGCACGGCGGTAAAAACACTGAAGAAAACCAATTAGAAGGTTTCGGTGGTGTATTGGGCGTAACCAAAGGTTTATGGACAGAATTTGGTTCGGAACGTGTTATTGATACGCCAATTACCGAGTCTGCAATTATCGGTATGGCCGCTGGTGCTGCAGCAACAGGTTTACGTCCTGTTGCCGATTTAATGTTTATGGATTTCTATGGTGTGTGTCATGACATGCTCTATAACCAAGCCGCTAAATTCCGTTATATGTTTGGCGGAAAAGCAAAAGCCCCAATGGTTGTACGTGGCATGATTGGCGCAGGTTTTTCTGCGGCAGCTCAGCATTCGCAATCTCCATATAACGTATTTGCTGCGGTTCCGGGCTTAAAAGTTGTGGTTCCATCTAGCCCATACGACGTGAAAGGGCTATTAATTCAGGCTATTCGAGATGATGACCCTGTGGTGTTCTGTGAGCATAAAATGCTTTATGACATTAAAGGCGAAGTTCCAGATGATGCCTATACCATTCCTTTTGGTGTAGCAAATTATACCCGTGAAGGGACAGACGTGACCATTATTGCGTTAGGGCTGATGGTACACCGTGCCAATGAAGTGGCAGACAAACTGGCAAAAGATGGTATTTCGGTTGAAGTGGTAGACCCTCGTACAATTTCACCTCTGGATGAAGAAGGAATTTTAGAGTCTGTTGCGTCGACTGGGCGTGTGGTTATTGTGGATGAATCAGCGGCACGCTGTGGTTTTGGTCATGATGTGGCTGCACTAATCGCCCAAAAAGGTTTCCACTATTTGAAAGCACCTGTTGAACTCGTAACGCCACCACATACGCCTGTTCCATTCTCTCCAGTTTTAGAAAAAGAATGGATTCCAAGTGTAGAGCGTATTGAGCAAGCTGTGCGAAAAACATTGGAGGCTTAGGATGAGCGAAATTAAAACGCTGGAGATCCCGAAATGGGGATTATCCATGGAAGAAGGCACGATTGCCCAATGGTTAATTAAAGAGGGTGATAGCTTTAATAAAGGCGATGAAATTTGTGAAATTGAAACCACAAAAATCGTCAATGTATTAGAAGCGCCTTTTGCTGGAACGCTCCGTAAAATTTTAGCGAAAGATGGTGATACTTTACTTGTTGGTGGTCTTATTGCGGTATGTGCTGATAGTGAAATTTCTGATGCAGAAATTGAAACGTTTATTGCATCATTAGGTGGTTCAGCAGCTAAGGCCCCTGAAGCACCTTCGGAACAAAGTAAATCGGAAACATTTGCACCTGTTGCTGAAAAAGCAGAACAGTCACAGACTGCTTCAGCTCCTGCAAAGGTAGCTAAAGGTGACTATGCTGTACCAGAGTCATTACAAGGCTATCAAACGTCTGATGAGTTGTTTACAACACCGCATGCGTTAAAGCTTGCAGAAAAGCACAATGTAAACTTGGTAAAAGTCACAGGTTCTGGTCGTGAAGGACGTATTAGTGTTCAAGACATCCAGAAAGCTGTGCAGGCTGCTGGAGGTCAATGGCCTGATGTTAAACAGCAAACTCAAGCTAAAGTGGTTAAATCTACTGCCGACGATAGTCAAGTTTCAGCAACCCCTGTAGCACGCCGTTTAGCAAAGCAATGGGGCATTAACCTAAATGACTGCCGTGTTTCAGGTACTCGTGGCCGTGTCTGTAAAGAAGATGTTGAAGCGGTTTATTACCGTAATAATCCAACCTCGGTAAATGAACAATCTGCTCAATGTGCTGCTCAACCACAATCGACCGTTACTACTATGGCGATGAATGGTATGCGTAAAGCGATTGCTTCACGGTTACAGGCTGCAAAACGTAATGCACCGCATTTCCGCTTAGTGGTCGATCTAAACGTTGAAGCTTTGCAAAAACTACGTAAGCAGATTAATGAGACCGTTCCACAAGTGAAACTTTCAATTAATGACATGCTAATTAAAGCAGCTGCTGCGGCACTGATTAAAGTACCTGAGGTAAACGTTCAATTTGATGAGGCGACTCAATCAATTTTACAGTTCTCTCAAGCGGATATTTCGGTGGCCGTAGCGATTCCAAACGGTTTAATTACACCCATTGTAAAAGCAGCAAATCAGAAGTCTTTAGCACAAATTTCCGATGACATGCGTGATTTGGCAACGCGTGCCAAGACTGGCAAGTTACAACCTGATGAGTTTCAGGGCGGCAGCTTTAGCATTTCAAATTTAGGAATGTTAGGCATTAAACAGTTCGATGCCATTATTAATCCACCGCAAGGTGCAATTATGGCATTAGGTGCTTCGGAATCTCGCGCTGTTGTCGAAAATGGCAATGTAGTGGTTCGTGAGATTGTCACAGCGACGTTGTCATGCGATCACCGTGTCATTGATGGTGCAGTTGGGGCGAAATTCTTGGCCAGCTTTAAGCAGTTTGTTGAAAATCCTGCTTTAATTTTGGTGTAGGAGAACCCGCATGTCAGAAGCTCAATTTGATTTAATTGTGATTGGCGCGGGACCGGGTGGGTATGTGGCTGCAATTCGTGCAGCCCAGCTCGGCTTAAAAACCGCAATTGTAGAAGAGCAACATTTAGGCGGAATTTGTCTAAATTGGGGCTGTATTCCAACTAAAGCTTTGCTTGCAGGGGCAGAGCTTGCAACTCAGTTTAAACATGCCGGACAGTTTGGTTTTCAGGTATCTCAACTCGATTTTGATATACAAAAGCTTGTGCAACATAGTCGCCAAGTGTCAGCTCAGTTAGTACAAGGCATCGATTATTTACTTAAAAAGAATCAGGTGACCGTGTTTAATGGTCGTGCTCAGCTTACGGCAAAAGAAAAAATTGCAGTGACCGATGCTCAAGGTAACAGTCAGGATTTGAGTGCACCACATATCATTTTGGCAACTGGAGCTAAAGCCCGACATGTTTCTCAACTTCCTGTCGATGGAACATATGTCTGGAGCTATAAAGAAGCGCTTGTTCCAGAGCAGTTACCGAAAAGTTTACTGGTTGTAGGTTCAGGTGCAATTGGTAGTGAGTTTGCTAGCCTTTATCAAGATTTGGGATGTCAGGTGACCCTTATTGATTTAGCCAAGCAGATTTTACCAACTGAAGATGCGGAAGTTGCCCAATTTGTCAGAAAACAATTTGAACAAAAAGGTATGAAAGTCTTAACCGATGCTGTCGTTCAAAGTATTCAGATTGAAAATGAGCAAGTCCACTGTGTGGTTGAAACAGCAAGTGACGTTCAAACGCTTGTTTTTGACCGCGTGCTTTCGGCAATTGGTGTACAGCCTAATACCACGGGGCTAGGACTAGAACGTTTAGGTGTAGAACTCAATCCACAAGGTTTTGTGGCAATTGATGACTATTGTAAAACCAACGTAGCAGGGCTTTATGCAATTGGTGATGTTGCTGGAGCGCCGTGTCTCGCTCATAAAGCAAGCCATGAAGCCATGATATGTGTTGAGAAAATTGCTGGTGTAGCAAACGTCCATTCACTCGATCGTAGCCAGATTCCGGGTTGTATTTTTACTCATCCACAAGTGGCGAGTATCGGTTTAACGGAAAATGCAGCAAAAACTAAGAATTTACCTATACGAATCGGCAAGTTTTCTTTAACAGCAAATGGCAAAGCTTTGGCAATTGGTGATGCATCAGGTTTTGTGAAAACGGTGATACATGCAGAGACGGGTGAATTACTTGGTGCACATATGGTCGGCCATGAAGTGACTGAACATATTCAAGGCTTTGCCATTGCTAAATATTTAGAAGCAACTGATGAAAGTTTAGCTCAAGTGATTTTCCCGCATCCAACCTTATCAGAAGCCATGCATGAATCCATTTTGGCCTCAATGCAACGAGCGATTCATATGTAGAAATTCTACATTTACAGGAGTTGAACATGGTTAAGGGATTAAAAAATAAAGTCGTTTTAGTGACTGGGGCAGCTCAAGGCATTGGCCGTGGGATTGCCCTGCGCTTGGCGCAAGAAGGAGCACATATTGCATTAGTTGATATGAAACAAGATCGATTGAACGATGTGCAGCAGGAAATTCAGGCTTTAGGTGTAAATGCGAGCACATTTATTGCCGACGTAAGTGACCGCGAGCAAGTGTATTCCGCTATAAATCATGCTGAGCAGACACTTGGCGGGTTTGATGTCATGATTAATAATGCTGGAATTGCACAAGTTCAAGCGATTGCTGATATCACACCGGATGAATTTCAAAAAATTGTTGATATCAATATTGGTGGAGTGCTGTGGGGCATACAGGCTGCTGCTGCAAAATTTAAGCAACGTCAACATAAAGGAAAAATCATTAATGCTTGCTCAATTGCAGGCCACGATGGGTTTGCTTTACTCGGTATTTACTCAGCAACCAAATTTGCGGTACGAGCACTTACCCAAGCTGCGGCAAAAGAATATGCCAGTCATGGTATTACGGTAAATGGATATTGCCCCGGAATTGTCGGAACAGACATGTGGGTTGAAATCGATAAACGTTTTGCTGAAATTACCGGTGCAGCAATCGGTGAAACTTATAAAAAGTATGTGGAAGGCATTGCTTTAGGTAGAGCTCAAACACCAGATGATGTAGCTGCATTAGTTGCTTTTCTGGCAAGTGAAGATTCGGACTATATTACGGGTCAATCCATTTTAACGGACGGCGGCATTGTCTATCGCTAAAACAACATCCTGATTTGAGGGAGATAATAATGAAAGCAGCGCGTTTTTATGACAGAGGCGATATTCGTATTGAAGATATCCCTGAACCAGAAGTCACTCCCGGTACTGTAGGTATTAAGGTAGCTTGGTGTGGAATATGTGGTACAGATTTGCATGAGTTTATGGAAGGGCCGATTTTTATTCCACCGTGTGGACATCCGCATCCTATTTCAGGCGAATCTGCGCCGATTACTATGGGACATGAGTTTTCAGGTGTGGTTTATGCCGTAGGTGAAGGTGTTGATGATATTGAAATTGGTCAACATGTCGTCGTAGAGCCTTATATTGTGGCAGATGATGTGCCGACTGGACCGGGCGATAATTATCATCTTTCCAAAAATATGAACTTTATTGGTTTAGGCGGTCGTGGCGGTGGTTTGTCGGAGAAAATAGCAGTTAAACGCCGTTGGGTGCATCCAATTTCCAATAAAATCCCGCTAGATCAGGCAGCCTTAATTGAACCTTTATCGGTTGGTCATCATGCTTTCGTACGTAGTGGCGCAAAAGCTGGAGATATTGCACTGGTTGGAGGTGCGGGCCCAATTGGTTTATTGCTTTCGGCAATTTTAAAAGCGAAAGGTCTTAAGGTCATCATTACCGAACTAAGTGCCAAACGTAAAGAAAAAGCCAAAGAGTCGGGAGTCGCAGATTATATTTTAGACCCGTCAGAAGTTGATGTTGTTTCTGAGGTCATGAAAATTACTAATGGTAATGGCGTCGATGTCGCGTTTGAATGTAGTAGCGTTAACAAGGTGTTAGATACTTTGGTCGCGTCAGTCAAACCAACAGGTGTTATTGTTATTGTTTCGATTTGGAGCCACCCAGCATCAATTAATGTGCACAGTGTGGTAATGAAAGAACTTGATGTACGAGGCACAATTGCCTACGTAAATGACCATCAAGAAACTATTAAACTGGTCGAAGAAGGTAAAATAAATCTGGAACCTTTTATTACCCAGCGCATTCAACTTGATGATTTGATTTCACAAGGTTTTGAAACCTTAATTCATAACAATGAGTCAGCTGTTAAGATTATCGTACATCCATAAATAGACACTTAAACCTATAAAAAAGAGCGAATCATCGCTCTTTTTTATTAAAGTAAGTTGTTGTTTTGAGCTTCAATAATAGGGGGTAATGGTTGTCCTAAAGAGCTTAAAGACTCTCGTTCAATTAAACGTACAATTGAATCGAGCGGTAAATCATTTTCTTGCAAACCAAAAGGTTCTTCAATTTGAGCACTTAAGGCATCTAAACCTAAAAACATATAAGCAATTAAGCCGACAATAAGTGGTGTCCAAATACCTAAAGCTGCTTCAAGGCTAAATGGTAAGATGAAACAGAAACAATAAACAGCACGGTGCAAAAGTACTGAATATGAGTAGGGTAAAGGCGTGCCAGCAATTCGGTCACAACCCGCTTGAATATTACCTAGCTCAACAATATGTCGATTTAAGGTGCTATAGATAATGTCACTAATTTCGCCGTCCTTTAGTATTTTAACTAAATCTTTTTGAATATTTTCGAGTACAAACTGCGGTGCATTAATATGCTCATTTAAATAATTAAGTGAAGAGTTATTTAAATAGGCATGCTCAAGAAATTTTGTGGGTTCGACTGTTTGTTGACGTAAACGATCACGCAATAAATTACTAAAAATTAAGACCTGATGAATTAAATGTTCACGTTGTTCATTGGTTAGAACATGGCTATCTCTAACAATATGTCTGGCATTGGCAATTAAAGCCCCCCAGAGCTTGCGACCTTCCCACCATCGGTCATAACATGCGTTATTTCTAAAACCTGTACAAATCGAAAGAATCACGCCGAAGATTGTAAATCCGATTGCAGGTACGGTAGGAATTTGAATCCAATGATAATAAGAAAGCCAGACCACACAGGCTGAAATAAGTACAACAAAACTCAGTGCTGGCAAGACCTTCGGTAAAATTGTTCCTTTCCAAGCAAATAAAAGTTTAAATACATTGCTTTTATCACGAACAATCATATAAAGCCTTTGAACTAACGAACCAAACCAAGTGCAATATAATACGCCTTAGATGAGCTAAATACCTAACTAAAGCTTATGCTTTTGTCTGTATCGCCAAAGCGTTGTACGGCTAATACCAAAAATATTAGCAACCATATTCAGGTTATGGTCATATTTTTCTAAAGCAGCTTGTACATTTTCAGGGGTAAGTTCTGTATTTGTCTCAGGCAATTTAACGTAATCTTCAGCATTTAAGAGTTCATTTGGTAAGTCTTCGACTTCAATTTCATCCTTACCATTTGCCATGGTTAAAGCATAAAGCAGGGTGTTTTTAAGTTCACGAACATTCCCAGGCCAGTCATAGTTCAATAAAATCTGCATGGCTTTTTGATTAACATGACGAGGCATTGTGTCTAGTTGAGTGGAGCTTTCTTTTAAAATCTGATCGACAATGAGAGGTATATCGACTTTTCGCTCTCTGAGCGGTGGTATAAAAATTGGAATTACACGCAAACGGTATAGTAGATCATGACGGAAACGCCCAGCCTTAGCCTCTTCGCGTAAAGCTTTATGTGTTGCAGTAATAATTCGGACATTGGCCTGAATCGGTTTTTCACCACCTACAGGCGTAAATTCACCTGTTTCTAACACCCGTAATAATTTAGCTTGAAGTTCTAAAGGAATCTCGGCAATTTCATCTAGAAACAACGTTCCGCCAGCAGCACGTTCAAACACGCCTTTATGGTCACGAATTGCTCCCGTAAAAGCACCTTTCACATGCCCAAATAGTTCACTTTCTAAAATATTGGCATTGAGAGCAGCACAGTTAATCGCTACAAAAATTTTATTTCTACGTTGGCTATAATCATGAATTGCTTTTGCCACAAGCTCTTTACCACTACCAGATTCACCGCGAACAAGCACTGGAAATTCAGTAATTGCCACTCTTTGAATGATTGAAAACATACGGGCCATTTCTGGTGAACAACTATTGAAAACTTTAGCCAAGTCTTGTAATTGTTCTGTGAGCTCTAGTTGATCAGCGATATCATTCTCTATGCTAATGGGGTGTAGAATATGCAATTTCCCGATAATGCGATGCTCGGCAATATAAATATCATGTTCTTGATAGATAAATCGCTTTCTCATTTTAGGAGTATTAATTTCGAGATATTGATTGTGATGGTCTTGAGTAAGCGCTGCCATGTTCTCTACAGAAATGTCATCTGTATTAAATTTATAGTGAATTGCTTGAGTCGTTGTGTCAGCTAGAAACAGACTCGCATTTGGGAATAAAGCTTTTAATTGCTCAAATAAAGTAAAAAAATCTTGTTCTGACTCAAAATTTAACTTTGCCATTTCATGTGTTTCACAATCGTTTCATTGAAACATACTTGAGTTTCATAGGAACATCAAGCTGAGTTTATTTTCTAGCTTAAAATTTATTTATTATTTTAAATATTTGATTTTTATATTTATTATTTAATTTTAAATAATTGGCATCTTATTTGCAAAATATAGGAAAGAAATAAATTATTAGGGTATAAATCATGTTCTTTAAGCAGTTTTTTGAAAAAGAAAGTTCGACTTATACATATATGCTTGGATGTGAAGAAACACGAGAGGCTGTTTTGATTGATCCAGTCGCATCAGATATTGAGATTTATGCAAAAGAATTAGAGCAGCATCAATTTACGCTCATCTATACCTTAGATACCCATGTTCATGCAGACCATATTACGGCTGCAAATTTACTTCGTGAACGCTTTCATTGCAAATCGGTTTTACACCGAAACTCAGATGTAAATTGCGGAGATATTTTAATTACAGATGGTTGCATGCTTAAAGTCGGCAACCTCAGTATTGAAGCGCGTTACACACCAGGTCATACCAATGCTTGTACGAGTTATTTGGTTGAAAACATGGTTTTCACTGGTGATGCATTATTAATTGATGGATGTGGTCGAACTGACTTCCAACAAGGTAATGCAGGCACACTTTATGACAGTATTCATAAACAACTTTTCAGCTTACCTGACGAGACTATTGTGTATCCGGGACACGATTACAAAGGTCGTCTATCTTCAACGATTGGTTATGAACGCTTAAATAATTCACGTCTAGGTCAAAATCGCTCGCGTGAAGATTTTATTAAATTAATGAATAACTTAAATCTGCCATATCCAAAACAAATCGATAAAGCGCTACCTGCCAATCAGGCCTGTGGCTCAACTTCACAATCATAAGGTGGCGATATGGAACTTAAACGAGTTAATCAAGATTTTTTTGTTGCTGGCCAGATTACTGCCGACGATATCGCAAAAATTGCAGATCAGGGAGTAAAAACACTGATATGTAACCGTCCAGATGGAGAAGGTGCAGACCAACCCAATGTGATTGAAATTGAAGAAGCAGCTCAACAATATGGTCTAAATGTAATTTATCAGCCTGTGACCAGCGGCAAAATTACCGACCAACAAGTTACCGAGTTTAAGCAGCTTTATCAGAATGTTCAGAAACCTGTTTTAGCGTATTGCCGTTCTGGTATGCGTGCAATCAGTTTATGGGCTTTAGCAGAAGTTGCCCCGAAAGATGCGGTTTTATTAGTAGAAGCAGGTAACAAACTTGGTTTTAACTTGAAAGGGTTAGTGCCACGTATTTTAAAACGTGACCATGAACCAGCCACAATTCCTTGTTATAGCGTCGTGATAGTTGGTGCAGGAGCAGCTGGAATTTCTGTTGCTTCGAGCTTACTGTCTCGTGAACCCCATTTAGATATTGTCATTATTGATCCGGCAGATACCCATTATTATCAACCAGGCTGGACTATGGTCGGTGGCGGTATTTTTAAACCACAAGTAACCGCACGCTCAATGGCAAGTGTAATTCCTTCAAAAGTGAAATGGATGAAAGCAGCAGTTGCTGGATTTGATCCTGAGCATAATCAGGTCATTATGGAAGGATGCCAACCCATTCAATATAAAGCGTTGGTCGTCTGTCCTGGTTTAAAACTGAATTGGCATGGAATTGAAGGTTTAGTTGAAACCTTAGGAAAAAATGGGGTGACGTCTAACTATCGTTATGATTTAGCGCCGTATACATGGGAACTGGTGCAACAGCTAAACGGTGGAAAGGCAATCTTTACCCAGCCGCCTATGCCGATTAAATGTGCGGGTGCTCCTCAAAAAGCAATGTACCTTTCAGCTGACTATTGGTTAAAGCAAGGCAAACTTAAAGATATCTCTATTCATTTTTATAACACTGGCGCTGTTTTATTTGGTGTGAAGGAATATGTTCCTGCACTAATGCAATATGTCGAAAAATATGACTCGCAACTGCACTTTAATCATCAACTGGTCAAAGTAGATGGTCCTGCAAAAAAAGCATGGTTTAAGGTAGTGAATGATGAAAATGCAGCATTGGTCGAGACTGATTTCGATATGTTGCATGTCGTTCCACCACAACAAGCCCCAGACTTTATTCGTGCCAGCACACTCACTGATGAAGCAGGCTGGGTGAGTGTGAATCCACAAACTTTACAACACACGCAGCATGCCAATATTTTCGCTTTAGGCGATGTGATGAATGCACCTAATGCTAAAACTGCTGCTGCGGCACGAGCACAAGCTCCGATCGTTGCGGTGAATGTTATAGCCCAGCTCAAAGGTGAACAAAACTTCTGTGAATACAACGGTTATGGTTCATGTCCACTCACGGTAGAGCGTGGAAAAATCGTTCTGGCTGAGTTTGGTTACGGCGGCAAATTACTCCCAAGTTTTCCAAAGTGGGTCATCGATGGGCAGAAACCATCTCGTTTGGCATGGTTGCTTAAAGAACAGATTTTACCGCCGATTTACTGGCAAGGCATGCTCAAGGGCCGCGAGTGGATGGTCAAACCTGAGCGAGGATAAACAAAGCAACGCTTTGTACGAGCGCAAGGCGAGAGCTATGCTCGAGCGGAAGAGGATAAGTAAAGATTAATAATCTTTACCCTGAGAAGCGGTTAAAGCTTCGCAAGAAGACGAGATCTACTCACTCATTAACCAGCAATCTACTGCAAATGATGTATATGCAATTTTAGGCTTTTGATATGTTATTACTTGTCGTTGAAGGCATCATGATTGGCTTTTTACTTGGCCTTACAGGAGCAGGTGGGGGCATTCTTGCTGTACCTGCGCTCATGACCAGTCAAGGCTGGAGTGTGGCTCAAGCTGCGCCGATTGGATTGTTGGCAGTTGCGCTGTCTACACTCATTGGAACCATTGAAGGCTTGTTTAAAAAGATTGTGCGTTATCGTGCTGCTATTTGGATTGCCTTAATTGGCGCCCCTATGGCACATATTGGAATTTTAATAGCCAACACGATTTCACCTATTTGGCTCATGTTAATGTTTAGCTTGGTCATGTTTACAGTGGGCTATCGACTTATCAGTAACCGAGTATCAGACTTTCATAACCCGCCGTGTCAGGTCAACCCAAGTACGGGACGCTTTATCTGGAATTTTAAAACTGGTGGTGTGCTTGCGAGCATCGGGATTATTGCGGGGCT
Organism: Acinetobacter sp. ABJ-A23_2; assembly: GCF_044538765.1. Classification (NCBI taxonomy): domain Bacteria; kingdom Pseudomonadati; phylum Pseudomonadota; class Gammaproteobacteria; order Moraxellales; family Moraxellaceae; genus Acinetobacter; species Acinetobacter sp. ABJ-A23_2. The sequence continues at coordinate 17,904 of NZ_JBIUCP010000037.1, read as the reverse complement.
TTTAACTGGTATGCTAGGGGTTGGTGGTGGCTTTGTAATTGTACCAGCGCTTAGAAAAGTCACAAATTTGGATATGCATAGCATTGTTGCAACCTCACTTATGATTATTTTTCTCATTAGTGGCATAAGTATTGTGATGCATATTGCAGAGGGTTTTCATTATCCAGTCGCCATTACCAGCGCATTTGCTCTTGCATGTGTAGCAGGCATGCTATTAGGTCGTCGAGCCATTCGCTTTATTCCACCTGCGATTGTACAAAAAGTCTTTGCTTTAATGGTTTTTGCTGTCGCAATTTATATGGTTATTAAGATAGTTAATCTAACAAATATCTAAGTAATATAGTATTTTAACTATCTCTATAGTTAGCAATTTTCCAAAGATGAGATGTTAAAATTATCTTGGGAAAATTGATTTAAACCATTTAAATTTTTGAGAAAGCGAAATGAAGCGAGTTAACGTGGCAATTTGTGGTTTTGGACGGATTGGGCAACAAATTGCAGAGCTTCTTTTAAATCGATCGGCATATTATCAACAAAAATATCAAATTGATGCCCGTTTAGTGGGTGTGTGCAACTCATCTTCAGGTTTAATTGATCAAGAAGGTTTACAAGCTGCAAAGTGGCTAGATAAAACACAATATCAAGCAGGTCTAACTGAGCAAAAATTTTTAGAACAGGTTCAGGCGGATGTCATTATTGAGGCAGGGCCAAGTGACTATATGACAGGTGGAAAAGGCCTATTTTATTTAAATTACGCTTTAACACATAGTATGAATGCGATTGCAGTGTCTAAAGGTGCGTTAGTCGTCGAAGGCAAAAAATTAATTAACTTGGCACATCAACATAATAAAAAACTATTTTTTAGCGGTGCAACGGCTGCGGCTTTACCCACTGTTGATTTGTTTGAATATAACTTGGCTGGCTGCCAAATTTTAGAAATAGAAGGTGTTTTTACGGGCACCACAAATTTTATTTTAAATGATATGTTGCAACATGAATGTGCGTTTGCAGAATCTCTTGGAAAAGCTCAAACAAAAGGGATTGCAGAACCTGACAGCTCTTTCGATGTAGATGGATGGGATACCGCTGCTAAAATTACGATATTGGCAAATACTGTTTTGGGGGCTGATGTAAAAATTCAAGATATTCCAAGACAAAGAATCAGTCATGTCACAGCCGATCATATTCGTGATTGGAAAAAAGAAAACGTAGTTCCTCGTCTGGTTGGTTTTATTCATATTGAAAATCAGCAAATTCAAACTGGTGTTGAATTAAGATTAGTTCCGGCACATCATTCTTTTGCTCATCTGCAAGGTTCTAATAAGTGCATTCGAGTGTTAACTCAAGAAATGGGTGAACTTGTTGTAAGTGGAGGAGCATCTGCACCTTTAGCTACAGCAGCAGCGGCTTTAAAAGATTTTGAGCTGATGCTAAAAACGAGCTGTTAGAGATAAATTATGATTTATAAAAAAGCAGGCTTTTAGGCCTGCTTTTCACAACTTTTTTGACTATTAAATAACTTTTTTCCAATTTCAAATTTACTAAACATTAAGTAGTTGCCGAGTAAGATTAATAAAATTCCAAATAATGCATTTAAAGTCCACTGATATCCTTCAAAGAAAGTCGAAACTGTTAGAGCGACTAAAGGGAAGAGTAATGTGCTATAGGCTGCTTTAGCTGCACCAATTCGCCCGACCAAAGAAAAATAAGCGGAGAACCCAATAACCGTACCAAATACAGCCAAGTAAAGTACCGAACTTAAAAATGGGAAATTCATTGGCGGCATTAAATTTTGTCCAGTAAATAAAGCTAGACTTAACATCACCAATGCCCCATAAGTCATGGCATAACAATTTGTTGAAAAGATATTTAAACCACGCTTTTGATGTCTAACACTAATCATATTTCCTAAAGAAAAACCGTAAGTGCCTACTGCACATAACCCAATACCCATTAATAACTGCGCGTTAAACTGGCTATTAATGAGGTCATGCCAAAATAGCAAAACAATACCACTTAGACCTAAAAGTGCAGCTGGTGCAAAGTTTGGGGAAGGTTTCTGCTTAAAAAAGATAAGTGCATTAATGGCATTAAAGAAAACAGCCATTGAAAAAATGACAGACTCTAAACCGCTATTTACATATTTAACTGCAGTGTAAAAACAAATAAAGTTTAGGCCGAAAACACAAAGGCCTTGCAGCATACAAAACAAGTGATCTTTTAAAGCAATTCGCTGTAATTTTCCTGAAAATAGTAAAACAACCCACAGTAATAAGGCTGAAATGGCAAAACGCCATAAAATTGCGACGACGGGTGTTGCATAGTGGCTTTGAACGGCAATTCCAATCCATGTTGTCCCCCAAATCAACACCACCGCAACATAGAGTAAAATATTCATAAGTTCATCCTCGATTACCAAGCTTAAGTATCTAGGAATGCTTCATTTTTCACGTATATATTCTTGTGTTGTACATGCAAGATCTTGCGTTTTTTATATGACTGAACTAGCTGAATTTTGCTGAATATGGTTAACTTAAGCTCAATGATATTCGTTTTAATTTTGCATGGCCTATCAAACTTTAGAACAGCTACAGCAATCTAAAGCTAAGCTTCACGAAACTGTGGTGCTTGATGAGAATATGCAACTTGCATTTTGGTCTAATCAGCAAGATCGTGTAAGTGTCTGTAGCGATCACCACACTCTAAGCCTATATATTCAAGATGGCTATGAAAGCTATCAAAAAACACCTGCGGGTTGGAAAAACGGCGGTGGGCCGGGGCGTTTTTGCTTATTGCCTGAGCATCAGGAGTCGACTTGGGATATACGTGGTGGGCTTAAATTTGTCCATTTGTATTATACCGACCAACATTTGCGTGATGTCGCCGAAAAAATATGGGACAAAGAACCCAATCAAATTGAACTAAACGAAGTTGTTTTTAACGATGACGAAAAGATTCGAGCGTTATATCAGTTTTTCCTATTAGATTGTGACTGGAGCGATTCAGCAAACCACTTACAAATGAGTACTACAGCCAGTTTATTGTTGAATCATTTAATTCGAAGATACAGTAGTGTTCAATGGCAACAGCCTGCCATTAAAGGAGGCCTTGCTCCTCATAAACTTAAATATATTCAGGAATGGATTGAAGGGCATTTAGACCAAGCACTCACTTTGTCAGACTTGGCAAATGTTGTGAATTTAAGCGAATACCATTTTGCTCATATGTTTAAGCAATCCATGAATATGGCGCCTCATCAATATGTCATGCAAAGACGCTTAACTAAGGCAAAAGGGTTAATTCAGTCATCTCAGCTTTCTTTACAAGATATTGCTTTGGTATGTGGTTTTAGTTCAGCAAGCCATTTAAGCCATCGCTTTAAACAGTTTTATGGCATGAGTCCTTCACAGTTACGTTAAAGGACTCATGACTCATTTTTATAAAAGATAAACGCCTAAACCAATCAGTGCTGATGTAAAAATGACATATAGCACGTTAATGTTAAAGCGGAATAAAGCAATAAATGCAGCCACGGTAATGAGGGCTGCAACAATATCAAAATGCCCTGAAAAGCCTTGTGGCCATAACACGTGATAACTAAAAAATAATGCTAAATTTAAAATGACACCGACCACAGCCGCGGTAATTGCAGTGAGTGGCGCAGTAAATTTAATTTCATTATGTGTAGATTCAATAATGGGCGCACCCGCAAAAATAAATACAAATGAAAAGAGAAAGGTAAACCAAGTGACAATGACTGCGCCAAGTGCTCCAGCAAAAAATAGATGCTCGGGCCCAAGTAATGAATGATTAACACCTCCTAAAAAACCAACAAAGGCAACAACCATAATCAGTGGGCCTGGTGTAGTTTCCCCAAGTGCCAATCCATCAATCATTTGCGTAGGTGAAAGCCATCCAAAATGATTTACAGCGCCTTGATAGACATAAGGTAAAACTGCATATGCACCCCCAAAAGTCAGCAATGCAGCTTTAGTAAAAAACCACGCCATTTGGGTATAAGAATGATGCCATCCAAAATATGCGCCTAAAGCTAAAATTGGCAATAACCATAAAACGATTGCCACAAAAATAAGTTTAGCTAACCGCGACCAATGGAATTTAGCATGCTCTGGGGGCGGTGTATCATCATCAATAAATGCTGGACCATAATCCTTTTGACTAGCTTTATGTCCAGCCGCTGAGGAAAATAGTTCTGGGTATTTTTTACTTGTTAAATAGCCAGCAATACCTGCTGATAAAACAATAAGCGGGAAAGGAAGCTTTAAGACAAAAATGGCAAGAAACGCAGCAATTGCGATGAACCATAAAAATTTATTCTTAAGTGAGCGGCTTCCTATACGGTACGTTGCATGAAAAACAATTGCGGTAACAGCAGGCTTGATCCCGTAGAAAATGCCTGCGATAACGGGAACATCTCCAAATTTTATATAAACCCAAGACAGTCCGATTAAAATAAATAAGGAGGGTAATACAAATAGAATACCTGCAACCAATCCTCCAGCAGTTCTATGCATAAGCCAACCAATGTAGGTTGCTAATTGCTGTGCTTCAGGGCCGGGTAACAGCATGCAGTAGTTCAGGGCATGCAAAAATCTTTTTTCAGATATCCAGCGCTTTTGTTCAACGAGTTCCTGATGCATGACAGCGATTTGTCCAGCTGGCCCCCCAAAGCTAATAAAGCCGAGCTTGAGCCAAAATAAAAAGGCTTGCCAGAAGGTGACCTTACCCACTGAATCATCAGGGGTATTTTGTTGTTTTTGTTGCATATTATCCCCTAAAAAATAATAGTAATTTTTACGTTTATGGCATAACGGAGTATGTTTTATAGCATAACAAATACAAATGTATTTTTTATGATAATAATTCAAATTTTATAGATAACTATTAACTAATTTATTGATATTCATTGAAATTATTTTTTTAACTAAAGTTATCGCTTTAAATTATTTCCAAAGTTGAAACATTTTAAACATTATTTGCTCAAGTTGTTATAACAGGTTGTAAGCCGTGAGCCAGCTACCCCACGATCCCAAAAATCACAAGCCTCTTTACGATCAGTTAAGGGAACTCATCCTTAACAAAATTGTAAATGGCGAATACGCAGTGTTGAGCCAAATTCCATCTGAAAATGAGTTTGCTGAACAGTTCGGTGTAAGTCGAATCACAGTTCGCCAAGCACTCAACCAATTACAGTTGGAAGGCTATATTTTTAAGGTGCCGGGTAAAGGGACCTTTGTAAGTAAGCCAAAAACGTTCCAGAACATCTCAAGTTTGCAAGGTTTTGCGGAAGCAATGTCATCTGCTGGTCACGAAATTTTAAACCGTGTCATCTCGGCCGAGCTCAAACAGATCCCGATGCACGTTGTGCCCAAATTAAAGTTACCTGTTAAAGCCAATGTATATGAAATTCAACGTGTTCGTTTGCTCAACCGTCAACCAGTGTCTTATGAGTTGACTTATTTGCCAGAACATATTGGTTTGAAGCTTAAAGAAAAAGCGATTGATTTACGTACAACCGATATTTTCAAGGCATTAGAACAAGAGTGCGATATTCCTTTGGGACATGCGGATTTAAGTATTGATGCCACGGTAGCGGATGAAGAATTAGCGGCTTTGCTGCAAGTTGAAATCGGAACTCCTGTATTACGGGTCGAACGTTTGACTCATGACGCAAATGGCCAACCGATTGACTATGAATATCTCTATTTTTCAGGCGATACCTTCCAGTACCGTTTACGTATTCATCGTTAATAACTCAGATAAAAATAAGGATTTTACAATGGAAACTAAATATCTTGAGTTCGATATTGTGGTTATTGGTGGTGGAACTGCTGGACCAATGGCTGCGATTAAAGCAAAACAAGAAAACCCGAATTTAAAAGTCTTGCTCATTGAAAAAGCGAATGTAAAACGCAGTGGAGCAATTTCAATGGGAATGGATGGGCTGAATAATGCTGTCATTCCGGGCTATGCAACACCCGAGCAATACACCAAAGAAATTACGATTGCCAATGATGGAGTGGTTAACCAAACCACTGTATATGCATATGCGAAGCATAGTTTCACAACCATTCAACAGCTCGATCAATGGGGTATTAAGTTTGAAAAAGATGAGACAGGTGAATTTGCAGTAAAAAAAGTACATCACATGGGGGCATATGTTTTACCAATGCCCGAAGGTCATGACGTTAAAAAAGTTTTATATCGTCAATTAAAACGTGCTCAAGTCAAAATTAATAATCGGATTGTCACCACAAAGCTTCTAAAAAATGAGCAAGGTGCAATCAATGGTGTACTTGGCTTTGACTGTCGTAGTGGTGACTTTTATGTCATTAAAACGAAAGCTGCCATTTTATGTTGTGGTGCCGCAGGGCGTTTAGGTTTGCCAGCTTCTGGCTATTTGATGGGCACTTATGAAAACCCAACCAATGCAGGTGACGGCTATGCAATGGCATACCATGCAGGTGCTGAACTTGCCAACTTAGAATGTTTCCAGATTAATCCGTTGATTAAAGACTATAACGGTCCGGCTTGTGCCTATGTGACTGGACCTTTAGGAGGTTATACCGCCAATAGTAAAGGTGAACGCTTCATTGAATGTGACTACTGGAGTGGTCAAATGATGTGGGAGTTTTACCAAGAACTGGAAAGTGGTAATGGTCCTGTTTATTTAAAAGTAGATCATTTGGCCGAAGAAACCATTCAAACCATCGAAGAAATCTTGCATACCAATGAGCGCCCAAGCCGTGGACGTTTTCATGAGGGTCGAGGAACCAATTACCGTCAAGATATGGTGGAAATGCATATTTCAGAAATTGGTTTTTGTAGTGGACACAGTGCTTCTGGCGTATGGGTCAATGAAAAAGCCGAGACTTCGGTTAAAGGCTTATATAGTGCTGGCGATATGGCGGCTGTACCTCATAACTATATGCTTGGTGCATTTACCTACGGATGGTTTGCGGGTGTAAATGCCGCGCAATATGTGAATGCAATTGAAGATAGCGAATTAAACCAAAGCGAAATAGAAACAGAAAAAGCTCGAATATTTGCGCCACTGGATTGCTCTGAAGGTTTACCAGCCGAACAAGTGGAATATAAGCTGCGCCGTTTTGTAAATGACTATTTGCAGCCTCCTAAAACTCGCCAAAAAATGGAAATTGGGCTCAAACGTTTTGAAGAAATTAAACAGGATATTAAGCGAATCTCTGCAAGAAATCCGCATGAACTGATGCGTGCTGCTGAAGTTTCTTTTATTCGAGACTGTGCGGAAATGGCAGCAAGAGCCTCACTCTTTAGGGAGGAAAGCCGCTGGGGACTGTACCACTATAGAGCAGATTTCCCTCAAAAAAATAACTCGGATTGGTTCTGTCACGCTCATTTGAAAAAAGATGAACACGGCAACATGGTCAGTTTCAAAAAAACAATCGAGCCTTATGTGGTTCCGATTAATCAAGATGAAGCTGTGTCGTATGACCGTTTACGTATTCAAAAAGACGTTGCTCTAGCAGACTAAATAAATCAGGAATTCAAATCATGGCTTTTATTTTTAAAGAAGTTCAGCACCGTACTGTCGCACCCGTCATTATCGATGAAGATAAATGTATTGCTGATAAAGGATGCACAGTCTGTGTAGATGTTTGTCCAATGGATTTATTGGCAATCGATCCAACAACCCAAAAAGCTTTCATGCAGTTTGATGAATGTTGGTACTGCATGCCTTGTGAAAAGGACTGCCCAACAGATGCAGTCAAAGTAAATATCCCATACCTACTCAAATAATTAATTTGGAATGCTCAACATGAGACAAAATAAATTGATCAATAAAAAACTATTACTCAGTAGCTTAATTGGTGCCATGGTACTTGGCACTTTGGGGTGCGGCAGTAAAACAGAAACTGTTCGTGTAGCCATTGGCACGCAAGACACCACCATTAACTGTGCAACAGGTGGGTTGCTGATTCGTGAATTGAATCTATTACCAAAATATTTACCTAAAGATGGTGAATACAAGAATGTTAAATATGACATTCAATGGAAAAACTTTACCTCTGGTGCACCACTGACCAGTGAGATGGTGGCTGGGCGTCTAGATTTGGGAGCAATGGCTGATTTTCCTGCTGTTAATAATTTAGCGGCTTTTAAAAAAGCTGGAAAAGAAAGCATATTTTTAGCGCCATTGTCAGGCAGTATTAATGGCAGCGGTAATGCGATTGTTGTTCCAATTGACTCAAAAGTAACTTCACTTAAAGAGCTAAAGGGGCAAACAATTTCTGTACCTTTTGCCTCAACTGCTCACGGACTATTATTGCGAGCAATACAAGCTGAAGGCTGGCAACTTGATAAAGATATTAAAGTGATTGCTCAGGCGCCAGAAGTAGCAGGGCCTGCCTTAAAAAGTCATAAGATTGCTGCGCATGCTGACTTCGTACCATTTGGCGAGTTATTTGCTTATCAAGGTTTTGCCAAAAAAATCTATGATGGTTCTCAAGCAAAATCACCTACATTTCATGGTTCACTTGCCAGCAAGGATTATGCACAGCAGCATCCAGAAGTTATAAAAGCTTATTTACAGGCAACTATTGAAGCGAATCGCCTGATTCGAGAACAACCTGAAAAATATAGTGAATTTATTGCTGAAAAAACCGGTATTCCTGCCGAAGTTGTTTATCTATTTCATGGTCCATTAGGTCTGCAAACTCGTGACTTAACTTGGAAACCTGAATATCGAAAAGCGACTCAAATTGCGATAGACACCTTAAAAGTTTTAGGAAAAAACGACGGTACGCTTGATGTAAATAAATTTATTGATGATCAATATATTAAGGATGCATTTCAGGCATCTGGACTTAATTACAGCCAGCAATTGGCTGACTATGCAAAATCACCTTCGGTTGCGAATGACGCTTTAACGGGCCAACCCATCAAAACATTTGATCGGGTGACTCAAATTTGGGTAAAGGGTGAAGAAAAAGTGCGTAGCTACGAAACGCCGGAGCATGCTTTTTCTGATTTAAAGAAAATACAAGCATCTGGAAAAACGGTGCGTGTGGTTTATAGCCAAGATCATCAGTCCGACATTAAGTTACTTGCCAATCTGGCATGGTATGCCACAGATAAAGCAGGACAAATTCAGGCCTTTTTATTAAAAGATGATGCTGAAAAATGGGCTAAACAACAGGGCGGAAAAGTATATGACTTTAAAGCTATTCAGCTTGTAACCCAGAGCTGATGTGTTGTCTTACCTAATAAGCAGGAGGTGACGAATGAGTAGTTTAGTCCAAACAAAACCTAAAAACCAAAGTACATTTTTGATTAAATTTTTCCAACAATTGAGGTTATATCCGGCGCATTTAAAAAACTATGCGATTGCTTTTACATCTATAGCTTTTTGGATAGTCATTTGGCAAGGACTTGCTCAGTTTAAAATAAATTTAGGCATTGTGAACTTTAGCAATGTCCCGACACCATTAGATGTCATTCATGCGCTTTGGGCTTTCTTTCAACTCAGCACTGCATTTGAACATGTTGAATCTAGTGTCTTTCGTGTAGTGGTTGGTTTTGTGCTCGCGGCTTTAATTGGTGTAGGTATTGGTTTGTTGGCAGGACGTTATCAAAAACTTGCTGCATTTCTAATGCCGCCATTAGAAGTATTACGTCCAATTCCAGCAGTTGCATGGATTCCTTTAGCGATTCTGATTTTTCCATCCTCAGAAGCTTCTATGATTTTTATCACTTTTATCGGGGCTTTATTTCCAATTTTATTAAACACGGTACATGGCGTTGGTGCAGTTGACCCAAGACTCATTGCATCTGCAAAAAGTCTAGGTGCTTCTGATCTAGCTATCATTTATGAAGTCATTATTCCGGGGGCATTACCTAACATTATTACGGGTTTATCTATTGGAATGGGCACTTGTTGGTTCTGTTTAGTGACTGCCGAAATGATTTCAGGGCAACATGGAATTGGATATTTCACATGGGAATCTTTCACCTTGCAAAACTATAGCAATATTGTGGTTGGCATGGTGTTGATCGGAGCCTTGGGTATGTTTAGCAGTACCTTGGTGCGTGTGATTGGAAACCGATTTACCCCATGGTATCAACTGAGGAAATCATAAAATGTCAATTACACAAGGCCATGTGCGTATACAAAATCTATCGCTACATTTAGGGCAAGCTAAAAATCGTTTTCAGGCATTAGATCGGGTTAATTTTGAAATACAACCGGGCGAGTTTATATGTCTACTTGGCCCATCTGGTTGCGGTAAATCAACATTATTAGGTGCTTTGGCAGGGCACTTATCCATTAGTTCTGGGTCTTTAACGGTCGATAATGAATCTATACTTGAACCACATCCAGACAGAGGTTTGGTGTTCCAGCAACATACCTTATTTCCATGGAAAAGCGTGCTTGAAAATATTGCCTTTGGTTTAAAAATGAAAGGCATCGCTAAACAAAAGCGTATTGAACAAGCTCAGAAAATGATTGATCTGGTCGGGCTTAAAGGTTTCGAACATAAATTTCCAGCCGAACTTTCTGGTGGCATGCAGCAACGAGTTGAAATTGCGAGAGTGCTGATTAATCAACCTCGCATTTTATTAATGGATGAGCCTTTTGGTGCTTTAGATGCTCAAACTCGTTTAAAAATGCAAATGCTATTACTCGAAATTTGGCAAGAAATCCAAACGTCGGTTTTATTTATTACCCACGATATTGATGAGGCACTTTTTTTAGCTGACCGAGTGTTGATTATGAGCCATCGACCGGGGCGAATTATTGAAGAAATTCCGCTTAAGTTTGAACGTCCACGAGACGTTGAGCTTGTAACAAGTAGTGAATTTACCACTATTAAAAAACATTGCATCCAGACTTTAAAAGAAGCCACTCAACAAGAAGAGTTAAGCCGCTTAAATCCATTAGGGCTTGGAAAGAAATCACAAATTAAGGAATACGAATGAGTTTTTATTATCAAGCTTTAGATGACCTCGATGAATATAATCAGGAATTTCTTGCACAGCTTAATCACGCAGATGAAAAGATTCGCTTTGTTGCTTTAATGAATATTAGCGATGAAGAAAATCCAGATTTACTCCCTTGGTTACATGCGGCATTGCAACACGATTCTTCAGCTTTAGTTCGTGAAGAGGCAGCAAAAAAGTTAGAAAGCTGGGAAGATCCAACCAGTTTACAAGTATTGGCTCAAGCTTTATTTGATACAGATCTGAATGTTAGACAAGCTGCCAGTCAAAGTTTAAGTGAAGTAAAAAATGCGGCATCGGCCCAGATCCTGGCACCGTATTTAAAGCATACGGATACTTTTGCTCTTAGTGCAATTTTACGTGCTTTAAAATCTTTACGACCACAGCAATTCTTCACAGAGATATCTGCTTTGGTACATCATGAAGAGGCTCTTGTGCGCCGTGAGGCAGTCAGTGCATTAAGTTGGTTACAACAAGACCAAGCGATTACGATATTGGCAAAAACAGCTAAAACAGATTTAGATGATGAGGTTCGCCGCATTGCAACAGGTGGTTTGGCCTATAGTCAGAGCATATCAGCTGAGGTTATCCAAGCACTTCAACACTCTTTAACCTCGGAAAGTTGGCAATTAAGAGTCGAAGCTGCTCTTACTATTGGAAAATTACATATCGTTCAGCTTGAAACTCCCTTAATTCATGCTTTATCTGACTTATATTGGCAAGTACGTATTGCCGCAGTTCGAAGTTTAGGCTTACTGAAGTCGCGTCTGGCAGTAGCTCATTTGACTGATAACTTTAATCATGAAATTAGTAATTTACGTAAAGAGGTCGCTTTAGCACTCGGTGAAATTGGCACATCAGAAGCTCAAACGTTATTGGAACAACATCAAAATGACTCCGACCCAGAAGTACGAAAAGCGATTCGTATTGGATTAAATCAAATTGGTGAGGTGAAATATGCAAGCCAGACCTAATATTCGTGTCGATACTGCAAATAAACAGGTTCACTTTATATGGACTGATGGTTTAAGCCTATGTCTGAGCCATCAAAATTTAAGGGAAATTTGCCCATGTGGCTTTTGTCGAGCGAAGCGAATTAAGCAAATTAAAATAGAACACCAAAATGTTGAAGTGACAGCTATGTTCGATCAAGGTTACGGTGCCCAAATTTGTTTTAGTGATGGGCATGATAAAGGGATTTTTCCGTGGGCTTTTTTAAAAGAATTTGCTAAGTGCTAAAAAATGCCTTCTGCTTGGGACAGAAGGCAGCTTATTTACTTAATGATCATGTTCTAAATAATCTGGTTTTTTCGGAAGCGCAAGGCTACACAAGAAACAGATAATCAGCATGACAATGACATATATAAAGAAGGTATTTTCAATTCCAGCAGCTTTAAATTGCAAAGCAACCGAAGGTGCAGAACCACCAAAAATAGCATTACCTACCGCATATGAAAATCCTACCCCGAGTGCACGTACGTGAGGTGGGAACATCTCAGCTTTTACTAAGCCACTAATAGATGTATAGAAACTCAAAATCATCATCATAAAAATGAGTAGCAAGGTAATGATGATTGGCGAATCAATATAATTAGGCATGCCAATTGCCATCACTGGATAGATAAAAATCGCAGATAATAAGCTAAATGCCAGCATTGAAGAACGTCGCCCAATACGATCCGAAATGGAACCAAATACAGGTTGAGCACACATATAGACAAATAGCGCGAAGGTCATGATATAACCAACAGTTTTTCCATCCATACCTAAATTAGTTAAATAGGTTTTTGAATAAACAGTTTCTACATAAAACGTTAATGAACCAGCAGAAGTGTATCCAACCACCAATAAAAAAGTTTTCCAGTGCTTTTTAAAGAGCTCTCTTAAGCTACCAGACTCTTTGCGTTCACTATCTTGATGTGAAAGCGTTTCTTCTAAACGACTACGGGCAAGTAAAGATAGAATGGCTGCAATACCACCAATAATAAACGGAATACGCCAACCGCCATCATGTAATTGTTGTTCACTTAAAAATGCCAACAAAATAACGCCCAGTAAGCTTGCGAGTAACTGACCACCAGAGAGGGTGACATACTGAAAAGACGAGTAAAAACCTCGCTGGCCTTTTAAGCCTAACTCACTCATGTATGTTGCTACGGCGCCATATTCACCACCAACCGATAAGCCTTGAAGTAAGCGCACTACAAGTAAAAGAAAAGGAGCAAATAAACCGACTTGATCATAAGTAGGCAAAGCTGCAAACAAAAAGGAGCTTAGAGCCATCAGACAGATTGAGATAATCATCGACTTTTTACGACCATGTCGGTCTGCAATGCGCCCAAATACCCAACTACCAATCGGACGCATAAAGAAGCTTGCAGCAAACACACCCCAAACATAAATAGACTTGGTTGTGCTATCCATATCAGGTGCGGTTAGGGCTTGAGTAAAATAAGCAGCAAATACTGCATAGATATAAAAGTCGAACCATTCAACTAAATTACCAGAGGCTGCGCCTACAATCCCACGTATTCGGCTACGTTTTTCTTCCTGAGTATATGTCATATTTCTTCCATCATTTTGTAGACAAAAACTAGGAATTTTTTAGGTATGCTACATAAAAACAGAATGAACTGTTAAAAATCACTCGACCTTGAGCACTTCCTTAAAATTCCTAACCATTCATTTTTTCTAATTTTAAAATTCGATTCTAGTAAGATTACGTCCTTTTGTTCGATTTAAAGAGAATTTAACCAATGATCGAACGTTTCCTTTCACTCAATTTGATAATGAATTGTTTTTAAAATCATTGAGCTAATTTTTAGGTCATATGAGTAGTTGCATTTCTCCTTGCTCGTTTCATTTTGAGCTTAGTTTTATTTTGGCTATTTGATAATACTTAAAAAGTTATAACCTCAATTTCAATCAAAATAAAAGAAATTTATATAATGATGAACTTATAAAAGTTAGTTCAAATTCACTTAATCGAAAAAATACAGAATGTGTTGTTTCTCAATATATGTGGCTGTATTCTTGCGTGGCTGAAAATAGGGTAGACAACCATTTTTAGCCCTATAAATTATGCTCGCTATGGCAGGTAACTATTCAATGGAAAGACGTTCGTTAAATCTTCACTTCATGACATGCTCTAAAACGGCATTAGCTTCATCTATTGCACTCATAACATCTGTCGTCTATGCAAATGAAGCGGAGGTTTCACAGCTCCCAACCATTACCGTGAACGCTACACAAAATAGTGATGCGCTATACACAACAAAAAAAGTGACTTTATCTGGTTTTCAAACTGGTGATGTAAAGAAAGCTCCTGCATCTATTACCACCATTACCTCTGAGCGCCTAGCAGATCAACACGCAAAAACACTGACCGATGTGATTAAAAATGATTCATCATTGGGCGATGGCTACGCTGCTATTGGCTACTATCCAAACTTTGTAGCACGTGGTTTTGCCCTCGATTTAGGTTCAAGTTATCTCATCAATGGCCACAGCATACGTGGTGAGCAAAATGTAGGTTTAGAAAATAAAGAGCAAGTTGAAATCTTAAAAGGAATTTCTGCAATTCAAAGTGGAATGTCGACACCAGGTGGTGTGGTTAACTATGTAACCAAAAGACCTGCGGATGTTAAAACTATTACAGTCGATGCAAATTCAGAAGGTGGCTATACACTGGCAACAGATGTAGGCGGCTTTTTAAATGATAATTTTGGCTATCGAGTCAATTTAGTGCATGAAAGTATTCACCCAAATGTTGATCACGCAAATGGTAAACGAGAGTTTGGTTCAGTTGCTTTAGACTGGAAAATTAATGAGCGTTCTAAATTATTGTTTGATATTGAAGCCCAGCATCAAAGTCAACGTTCAGTACCAGGTTATCAACTGCTTGATGGGCAAGAAGTACCAACAAATGTAGATCAAGACCGTTTATTAGGTTATCAGTCTTGGAGTAAACCTGTTGTAAATAACAGTGTAAATGCAAGTTTGAAATATCAATATGCATTTAATGATCAATGGAATGGTAGCTTAAGTGCGTCTCAAAGCCGTGTTGTGATTGATGATAATAGTGCTTTCCCATGGGGATGTTATAGCAGCATTTGTGAAGTTACCGGCTTGGGCAATACTTTTGATAAACAGGGTAATTATGGTATTTACGATTTTCGTAGTCCAGATGACACACGTATAACTAATCAGTTTGCTGCTGGGTTAAATGGTCAGTTCAATACTGGCAACATTCAGCATCAAGTAGCTTTTGAAATACAACATACTTATAAAACATTGAAGCGCTACAATTCCAACTCGATGGAGCTTGATCCTATCGGAACAGGTAACATTTATGAAGAAACAAAGGATTATGTACCTGCTCAGGTTGATTTGAGAAACTATTATAAAGCTCTAGAGAGTGATCAGACTGCATTTACTGTATCTGACCGAGTTCAATTTAATGATCAGTGGTCAACTTTATTGGGCGGAAAACTTATTCACCTTGATGAGCAAGCCTATAAGGCAGATGGTCAGCAAAGCCGAGATACAGATTTAAATAAGTTCTTACCGCAATTAGCTCTCATGTATAGCCCAACTGCTACGACTAATCTTTATGCTTCATATGCCAAAGGATTATCGGATGGTGGCGAAGCTCCATGGTTTGCTAATAATGCTTTAGAAGTTCTATCACCTAGAAATTCTGAACAATATGAAATTGGTGTGAAGCAACAAATTCGAAACTTTTTAGTAACAGCAGCTATTTTTGATTTAAAGCAAGATAATCAATATACGACTACAAATTCTGAAGGGAAGTTGGAATTTGTTGAACAAGGCGAACAACACAACCAAGGTATTGAGTTAGGTTTAACGGGCGCTTTAACCGATACAGTTGACGTAAGCTCTGGCATTACCTATACCAAATCTCGTCTTGTTGATATTGATACTGACAGCTACAAAGGTCATCAAACTCAAAATGTACCAAAGGTACACGCAACAGCACAGTTATCTTATAAAGTACCTTCTGTTGAAGGATTAAGATTACTCAGTGGTATGCAATATAGTAGCAGTAAATATGCAAATAAAGAGGGCACGGCAAAAGTAGGTGGCTATAGCGTCTTTAATATTGGTGCTGCCTATAAAACAAATTTTGCTGGGCATGACACGACATTCAGATTCAATATTGATAACTTATTTAATAAGAAGTATTGGCGTGATGTGGGTGCATTTATGGGGGATGACTATCTATTCTTGGGTAATCCACGTACAGCCCAGTTCTCTACAACGTTTAGTTTTTAAAAATTATAGAACTAATAAAAAAGGAGCTTATAAAAGCTCCTTTTTTATTTTCAGGAATTAAGCCGACATTTTTGGTTTAACCATATTATTAATCGACAAGATCTCATCAAGCACTTGTGCTGATAATAAACCTTCATTTTGAACTAAAGCCAATACGCTTTGTCCAGTTTCATTTGCAGTTTTAGCAATACGAGTTGTAGTTTCATAACCTAGGTATGGGTTAAGCGCAGTCACAATACCAATTGAGTTTTCAACTAAAGCTTTACAGTGCTCAGGGTTCGCCGTAATCGTATCAATACATTTACTTTGAAACATTGCCATCGCGTTACCAAGCAAATCCATAGATTCAAATAGTTTGAATGCAATAAGTGGTTCCATTGCATTTAACTGTAATTGACCAGCTTCAGCAGCTAAAGTTACAGCCAAATCATTTGCAATAATTTGGAAGCAAGCAAGGTTCATCGCTTCAGGAATAACTGGGTTTACTTTACCCGGCATGATTGAACTACCCGGTTGACGAGCTTCTAAGTTAATTTCATTAATGCCAGTACGTGGACCACTTGAAAGTAAACGCAAGTCATTGGCAATTTTTGAAAGTTTAGTAGCAGTGCGTTTTAATAAACCAGATAAAAGAACAAAGTCACCCATATCAGAAGTGGCTTCGATTAGATCAGGAGCAGACTTAATTTTCTTACCAGAGATTTTTCCAAGTGCTTGAATCGCAAGTTCACGGTAACTATATTCAGTAGTAATTCCCGTACCAATCGCCGTACCACCAAGGTTCATATAAGCTAGAACATTTGGAATAAGCGTATTAATTTGCTCAAGGTCTTTTTGCAGAGTTACCGCAAAAGCACCAAACTCTTGACCTAATGTCATAGGCACAGCGTCTTGTAACTGAGTACGGCCCATTTTTAAAATGTGCGCAAACTCTTGAGACTTGTTCAAGAAGCTAAGAATCAAATTGTTAAATGGAAGGTTTAATTCATCTAAGCTAAGTAATAAACCTAAACGAATTGCAGTAGGGTATACGTCATTTGTTGACTGCGACATATTAATGTCGTTATTTGGATGCAAGTATTGATATTGACCTTTTGCATGTCCCATATATTCTAAAGCAACGTTTGCCAATACTTCATTTGCATTCATATTAGTTGAAGTACCAGCACCGCCTTGCATCATGTCTATCGGGAACTGGTCATGGAAATTACCACGAATAAGCTGATTACAGCTGTATTCAATCGCTTCAAATTTAGTTTGATCTAAGCTTTTAAGATTATAGTTTGCTTCAGCACAAGCTAGTTTAACCATAGCTAATGCTTTAATTAAATTAGGGAAATTTCCAACTTTGCTATTTGTTAAGTTGAAATTTTCTAAAGCACGTAATGTTTGAACTCCGTAATAATGGTCATTGTTGATTTCTCGATGACCAATAAGATCCTTCTCAATACGGGTAGTAATATCAGCGTTCATCATTAAACTTCGAATTAGTTAAGATGATTCATCTTAGAATTCGAAATGCTTCACTTCTAATGCATTTATTAAAGCAATTATGCATTTTTTGCATAATAACAATTGAGCTCTACTAAAATGAATAGGGAATAGTTG
>NZ_JBIUCP010000036.1:0-44453 GCF_044538765.1 Acinetobacter sp. ABJ-A23_2 | reverse complement strand
AGCAAGAGTGAACCACCTGATCCCTTCCCGAACTCAGAAGTGAAACCTCTTAGCGCTGATGGTAGTGTGGGGTTACCCATGTGAGAGTAAGTCATCGCCAGCTCATTATTCCAAACACCCCAATCTCGAAAGAGGTTGGGGTGTTGCTTTATGGGCGGACTTTAATTTTTAATAAAAGATAGGTCCAAAATTAGATTTGTATTGTTACTATATTCTATGAATATAATGATGAACTCTATTATTTTTGGGTACGTCCATGAAAATCAATTCTTTCTCTCCAATACCTGAAGATGATGAAGAGCTATCTTTGCCTGCATTGATTTATTGGGCATCTCTAGGTGATATCGATCAAGTAAAAGAATTATTAATAGAGGGAGAGGATCCTAATCAGATAGATGATGAGGGATATAGTGCTCTACAAGCAGCTGCTGAAAATGATCATTTAGAAATAGTTCAACTCTTAATTGAAAAAGGTGCGCGTGTCGCTTACAAAAGTGAATACACAGCATTAGAGCTTGCAGAAATGGCAGGTAATACTAATATAGTGGAGTATTTAAAGAGTTTATAAAATTAAAAAGGCCTCTTTTGTTTAGAAAAGAGGCTTTTTGTTCAATTTAAGACAAATGATATTTTTGCAGCTTTTCAACAATTGATTGAAGTCCTTTTACTTCAAATTCATTGGCTTCAAATTTTTCATCTTTATTGCGTTTAAAGATATCTCGTATTTCTATTACAGCATTTGGGTCAACAATATTTAAACTTGAAGTGACTTGGCGTATTTGGCTAATAGAACGAGAGCCATTTGTTGAGCCATAGCCAATAAATGCGGCTGGTTTACCACTCCATTCTTTACCTACATAGTCGAGTGCATTTTTTAAAGCTGGACTGTAACCATGATTGTACTCGGGGCTAATAAAGATAAATGCATCAGCTTTGGCAATTTTATCTGCCCATTCTTGTTGTTTAGGTTGATCATAAATACCTGTTGCAGGTGGGTGAGAGCCTGAAAATAATGGTAAATTCCACTCTTTTAAATCAATTACTTCTGTCTGAAAATCTTCTAGATTAAATGATGGAATTGCTGTTTCTAACCAATTGGCAATTTTAATAGCTGTGCGTCCTTCACGAACACTTCCTACGATGATATAGACCAGCATATATTTTTCCTAAGGATTTTTATCTTTATAACTTAATTCATTACATAGGACGTGAGAATATAGAATTTGTAAGGATTCTTATGTCATGCATAAAACTTAAATAATAAAAAAGCCCTCAATCGAGGGCTTTTTTTACATTAACTTAATGCCTTGCTGGCCAGCTGGAGTTACTTTGAATATCTCTACTTCAAAAGTAATATTTTTGCCAGCTAAAGGGTGGTTGAAATCAATTTCAGTAATATCATCATTCACTGACTTCACGACACCAAATAAAGTTGCTTTTGCTTTATCTTCAAATTCGATCATGTGACCAGGAATAGGTCGTTGTTCGAATTTAACCGTATCAAAAGTTTGTATATTTTCAGGGTTCCAAGGACCAAAAGCATCTTCTGGTGGAAGATGTACAGTACGTCGATCACCTGCACGTAAGCCGAATAAGGCTTTCTCAAAACCTGGTAACAAGTTACCGTCGCCAATAGTCAAGCTAACAGGTTCTTCACGGCTACGTGTATTGTCAATTTCTACGCCATTTTCAAGAGCAACAGAAAAGTGTAGGTCAACTTTAGAACCGTCAGTAATACGAATTTCTTCATTAGGTTGAATAATTTCGGTCATATTATGCATCCGAATTTTTAGGTCTTTGCTTCTCAAGGAAGAATGTATCGATGAGTAGCAAAATGGTACCTAGAGTAATGGCACTGTCCGCAATATTAAAAGCTGGAAAGTGATGATTTTGGTAATAAACATGAATGAAATCGACCACATAACCTAAAGTAATACGGTCAATTAGATTACCGAGTGCTCCACCTAAAATTAAAGCGATAGCTACAGGTAGCACCACCATTTTTTTAGGCATACGCAGCAACCAAAATACAAAAAGTATTGAAACTAAGCCTGCCAAAGATGTGAAGAAATAGCGTTGCCATCCCCCCGCATCAGATAAAAAGCTAAAGGCTGCACCATAGTTATGTAATAGTGTCCAGTTTAAAAATGGAAGCACAGGTACAGGATCTGCATAGTTCAGATGTGTACTTGCAATCCATTTTGTCCATTGATCCAACACAATGGCAAGGACAGAAAGTCCAAGCCAAATGAGGTTGTGAGGATAAAACTGGAATAAGCCTTTTTTAGCTTGTGAATTAGGCATATTTTCTCACTTCGCCACGACCAGTGACGTTCACAATACAACGACCACATAAACCAGGATGATCGGCGTGTGTATTTACATCAGGAAGGACATGCCAGCAACGTGCACATTTTTCACCTTCAGCTGCAGATACTTGTACACGTAAGCCTTCCATTTCAGTTGCTTCACCTTGTTCAGCAAATGGATGTACTACTACTTGCGAAGTAATAAGAACAAAACGGAGTTCATCAGCCAGTTGGTTTAAAACTGTTTGTAATGATTCATTTGCCCAAAGTTCAACTTTGGCTGAAAGATTACTACCGACAAGTTTAGCGTTACGAGCTGCTTCAATCTGTTTATTTACTGCAGATTTTACGCTAATCAATGTTTGCCAGTCTGCTTCAGAAAGCAAGTTTGCTTTTGATGAAACAGGTAGGTCATACCATTCAGCTGTAAATACATACTTCTCAGTTTGTTCTGGAATAAGTGGCCACGCTTCTTGAGCTGTGAAGCTTAGAATAGGACTCATCCAGCGAACAAATGCTTGTACGATATGGTAAAGCGCTGTTTGTGCAGAACGACGTGCTTGTGAGTCAGCCTTAGTGGTGTATTGACGGTCTTTGATGATGTCTAGATAGAAACCACCTAAGTCATTAATACAGAAGCTTGTTAACGCATTACACACGACATGGAAGTTCATTTCTTCATATGCAGTGATAATCGTTTGTTGTACTTCATTTGCACGTTGCAAGATGTATTGATCAAGAGCGATAAGATCATCTACTGCTAAAGCATCTGTACTTGGTTTGAAACCATTTAAGTTTGCAAGTAAGAAGCGTAGCGTATTACGAATACGACGGTAGCTATCACTTACACGGCTAAAGATTTCTTTTGATGCTGCAATTTCATAGCGATAGTCGCTAGACGCTACATATAAACGTAAACCGTCGGCACCAAGTTGTTTGATGATTTCTTCAAGCGGGATGTAGTTGCCTAAAGATTTCGACAATTTACGGCCATTTTCATCCACTGTGAAACCATGTGTTAACAAGGCTTTGTATGGCGCGCGGTTATGAATTGCCATAGACGTTAATAAAGAAGATTGGAACCAGCCACGATGTTGGTCTGAACCTTCTAAATATAAGTCAGCAGGGCTTTCTAATTCTTCACGTTGCTCGAGTACAGCGTAATGCGTTGTACCAGAGTCAAACCATACATCTAGCGTATCGCGAACCGCATTGTACTGTTCAGCATCTTCACCAATGAAGTCTTTTGCATCACGGTTAAACCATGCATCGATACCTTCTTGTTCGATAAGTTTAGCAACTTCTTCGATGAGTTCAGGCGTACGAGGGTGTAATTCATTCGTATCTTTATGAACGAAGAATGGAATTGGTACACCCCAAGTACGTTGACGTGAAATACACCAGTCCGGACGACCTTCGATCATCGATTCAATACGGTTTTTACCCCAGTTCGGTACAAACTCGATATCGTTTTCAATGGCGTTAAGCGCACCTTCACGTAAACCTTTTTGATCCATGCTGATAAACCATTGTGGTGTAGCACGGAAAATAATAGGAGTTTTATGGCGCCAGCAGTGTGGGTAGCTGTGTTTAATCGGTTGATGAGCCCATAAGCGGCCTACAGCACCTAAAGCTTCAATAATCTTTGGATTGGCTTTATAGATGTGCTCACCAGCAAAGATTGGTGCGGTTGGTAAGTAAACCCCGTTACCACCCACTGGGTTTTCAACTTTAAGGTTGTATTGAATACCTACTTTATAGTCGTCTGCACCGTGGCCAGGCGCAGTGTGTACAGCACCTGTACCGCTTGTTGCGATAACGTGTTCACCCAAAATAACCGGAACTTGGCGATCGGTAATTAAAGGATGTTGTAGGGTAAGGTTTTCAAGAGCCGAACCAGTAAAGTCAGCTAAAACAACTGGATTTTCAAGCTTGTAACGCTCAATGGCGGAAGCAACTAAGTCTTTAGCAAGAATAAAGTTTTGCTTACCACGCTCAGTAGTCACTTGTACCAATTGATATTCAATTTCGGCATGCAATGCAACTGCTTGGTTCGCTGGTAATGTCCAAGGTGTAGTGGTCCAGATTACGATATCCGTTGGATCTTGGACGTCTACATTTACACGAGCGCTTAAATCTTTTAAATCTACAACGCCAAAACCAACGTCAATTGCGTCAGATTTTTTATCTTCGTATTCAACTTCAGCTTCAGCAAGTGCTGAGCCACAGTCCATACACCAGTTCACTGGCTTTAAGCCCGGCTGGATATGACCATTTTTTTGGATTAAACCTAAAGCACGAACGATATCGGCTTCTTGTTTGTAGTTCATGGTGAGGTAAGGATTATCCCAATCACCTAAAACACCTAGACGTTTAAAGTCAGTACGCTGTAAATCAATTTGTTTTAGCGCATATTCACGGCAGAGTTTACGGAAAGTCGCTGCGTCAACTTTTTCGCCCACTTTACCTACTTTTTCTTCAACTTTTAGTTCGATTGGCAAGCCATGACAGTCCCAACCCGGAACATATGGTGCATCGAAACCTGCCAAAGTACGGCTTTTTACGATGACGTCTTTGAGTACTTTGTTAACCGCATGGCCCAAGTGAATTGTACCGTTCGCATATGGAGGGCCATCATGCAAAATATATTTTTTCTTGCCAATACGCGATGCACGAATCTGCTGATAAATGTTGTCGGTATACCACTCTTCTAACCATTTCACTTCACGTACTGCCAAATTTGCTTTCATTGCAAATTCAGTATCCGGCAGGTTTAGCGTGGCTTTGTAGTCCACTGCATTTTCAGTAGTTTGCTTATCGCTCATGCAAGTTGTCTTCCAGTTTAATCAGCTTGGGAGCCGACATGTTTTACAATCAAAATTCGAATTAAAAAGGAAATTGTGTCGTGTCGTTACGATATTGTCGTAATTGTTGCACGTCATTATCAATTCCTGCCTTAAGTGCCTCAAGCGAAGGGTAGTTCAATTCACCATGAAGATAGTGAAGAAAAGTCACCCGCATAAATAAGCCATACAGATTAGCAGAAACATCAGGGAAATGTACTTCTAATCTCCACTCTGGATGCTCTTGCTGGATGGCTGGACGAGTACCGACATGACCTGCACCATAAAGGCTGTTTTCACGATATCCGGCAATTCCCGGTTTTTCAGGCGAGTCCTGAAGCACTTTTTGAGTTAGCGAAGTTGTTTCGCAAATGACTTCAACGCCATAAATACCATTTAAACAAGGCTTATGGCGGTTGAGACGGACATTAATTGTTGGAAAATCTAAAGTTCGTCCAATTTGGTCGCCATATTGAACTCGTCCAGTAATACTGTACGGACGGCCTAATAATTTAGCTGCTAAAGCGAGATTACCCACTTGAAGCACTTGGCGAATACGAGTTGAACTGACGCGTTCACCTTCGAGTTCAATCGTATGTAAATTTATGACTTGAAAGCCGTAATTTCTTAAAAATTCGCTGTTGCCTTGACGGTCTTTACCGAAATGAAAGTCATCTCCTAAAACCAAAGCTTGCGCATTTAATTTATCTTTTAATAAATCTGCGAATTGTGATGCGCTCATGCTACGGAAATGCTGGTCAAATTTGGCAACCGCAATGTAATCAACCCCAAGTTCAGCTAGATATTCAACTTTTTCCCGTAATGAGTTAATACGGGGTGGGGCATCGTAGCCTTTAAAGAACTCAAGTGGTTGTGGCTCAAAAATCATGACCAATGTTTTTAAGCCTTGTGCTGCAGCAATTTTTTTGAGTTGAGCAATCATCGCTTGGTGACCTAAATGGACACCATCAAAATTACCAATAGTTACCGCTGTTTGTGGCAACTGGAAATTGGGCGATAACGCATTAAGACGAAGCAGTTTCATGAACTTAAAATATGGCTATTTTTGCAAGGGCTATATATTGCCATAATCTCACAGATTCGTCTTGTTGTTGTGTTTTTACTCAGGTATTTTTCAATATGAATATCTTTTATATCTAAAAAATTGATGAATTAAATAAAAATAAATCAATTTTTCTTATTATTAATTTATCCTACTATAGCTTCATCCACTCTTTGACTAGAGACTCAAGATGAAAAGACCCTTTTACCAATTAAATCAAAGTAAAGATGTTATACGGCATTTTACCCCAAATTGGTTTACAGCAACTATGGGTACTGGTGTGGTCAGTATGATTTTAATTCAGCTTCCATTTGCCAAATCATTTTTATTTATGCTGGCTACACTGTTATGGCAATTCAATATTGTTCTATTTAGTGTTTTTTCAGGTCTTTATTTATTGCGGTGGTTTCTTTTCCCTCATGAAGCGAAGCAAGTATTTAATCATCCAAATATGAGCTTGTTTTTAGGTGCTATACCGATGGGGCTCGCAACCATATTAAATGGCTTTTTAAGCTTCGGTGTCGGCCTTTACGGTGAAGTGGCAATCCATATTGCTCAAGTTTTATGGTACGTCGATGTCTTTTTAGCGCTAGCAATTGCGTGGATTGTGCCGTTTTGTATGTTTAGCCGTCAGAACCATCAACTACATACAATGACTGCAATCTGGCTTTTACCTGTGGTTGCCTGTGAAGTCGCTGCAAGCTCTGCGGGCATGTTAGTTGCACATTTACCAGCAGATTTGCATAGCTTTCAATTATTGTTAGCGGGGTATGTACTCTGGGGGATTTCTGTTTTACCTGCATTCGCTATTTTAACAATTTTAATGTTGCGTATGGCTTTGCATCAGTTACCGGAAAAAGAAGTCGCAATTTCTAGCTGGTTATCTTTAGGTCCAATTGGAACAGGTGCTTTAGGTCTGTTGTTGCTAGGTGAACAGGCAAAAAGAGTGGCACCAAATGTAGGATTTGACCAGTTTGCCAATGTATTTCAAGCATTAGGCGTTGTGGGTAGTCTAGTACTGTTAGGCTTTGGGTTATGGTGGCTAGGTCTTGCGATATTAACAACGCTTCGTCATGCAAAGACAGGTATTCCATTTAACTTGGGATGGTGGGGCTTAACCTTTCCACTAGGTGTGTTTATTCTGGCTTTATTTAATTTAGGGCATCAGGTTGAAGTTGTATTTTTACAGTATGTTGCGGTGGCACTCAGTGTTTTATTATTAGTGATGTGGAGCGTTGTAATGAAGAAAACCTTAGCCGGAGCCTATAGTGGGCAACTGTTCTTCTCTCCATGTTTAATCGCCTTACAACAAAAAATGCAGTAATGATGAAAAGGTGCAAAAAGCTTTTGCACCTGATTTATACTTATTTTCTAATTTATTAATCTTGAATTGAGCCTTTTTGAATGAACAAAGATATTGCTTTAATTATGGCACTTCCTAATGAATCTAAAGGTTTATTTGAGCAAGCAGGTATTGAAGTCCATTACAGTGGTATTGGTAAGATTAATGCTGCCTTTAAAGCATTTGAGGTTATTCAAAAAACTGGCTGTAAAACTTTAATTAATCTGGGTACAGCTGGAAGCTCTGCATTTAAGCGACATGATTTAGTCGAGGTGAAAACTTTTGTACAACGTGATATGGATGTTTCACCCTTAGGGTTTGAAGTCGGTGTAACGCCGTTAGATGAGCACTTACCTGCTGAAATTCATCTTCAAACACATTTTGCTGATTTACCAAAAGGGATATGCGGGACAGGGGACTCATTTGAAACGGGTCAGCCGAAAGTCGCGTGTGATGTGGTGGATATGGAAGGGTATGCTTTAGCCAAAGTTTGCCACAAGCTAGGTGTACGTTTAATTTCAGTGAAATATATTACCGATGGTGCAGATGATACGGCCCATTTAGATTGGGAAGAAAATTTGTTATTGGGTGCACAAAAGCTCTTGGCTCTTTATCAAAATCATTTCTAAAAAAAAGATCGGCAAATTTGCCGATCTTTTTTATTTTAGCGAGGTAATACGCCGTAGAGCATCATATGTACCGTATGCTCAATTGAGCGCTGGAACATACTGCGGTTACGAAGTGTTTTACCAGTCACCATCTCCATTTGAGTGGCAAAATCGGCATAGTTTTGCGTAAGACCCCAAATATTGAGTATTAACAATTCAGGGTCGATATCTGGAGAAATTTTCCCTTCTTCTTGCCAAGTCTGAATGACTTTGGCTTTGCGCTTGAATAGCTTTTTCAAAGGCCCTTTCAGTATAGGCAAAATGTGCGGCGCCCCTTGGATAATTTCCAAAGCAAATAATCGCGAAGCCTTTGGTTGGCTACGAGAAAGTTCGATTTTTTGTATTAAGTAGTGAGACAAAGCTTCGGCTGGTTCTAACTCAGCTTCTAAAGTTTGTAAGGGAGCAAGCCATTTTTGTAAAACTGTGGTCAGCACTTCCACATATAAAGACTCTTTATTTTCATAGTAATAGAAAATATTCGACTTATGCATGTCAGCGAGTTGGGCAATTTCATCCAGACTTGCACCACTAAACCCATATAGTGAAAACACATCAAGGGCGGCAGCAAGAAGCTGATTGCGCTTTTGAGTACTCTTCTTTTGTTCCATTTGCTGCATAAATTAAAAAGATAGTGTTCCCATTGTAAGGTAAATCGTTTGATTTGTGCACAGGTGTCTCACTTTTTTAGTGAAAAAACGGATAGTTATTTGAGCAATAGATATACTATTGTGCAAAAAATAGAGAGATTCACTAGTTTATTGTTATTCTTAAAAATATTTTTTGATCTTCGCCCTAAAAAAGAGCAATAAATCATCAGTTTTATTGCTCGTTAATTGGGCATTTTCCCGTTGAATGGTTCTCATTACTCATCTTAACCTTAAGTTGCTAAGACTGCGTCGAGTACTTGTTGTTCAAGCTGGGCAAAAGTTATGCTCTTTTTCCGCGGACGTGGCAAATTCACTTGGAAACTTTGGGCAATTTGACCCTTATCTAATAGGATAATACGGTCGGCCAGTTGCACTGCTTCACTTACATCATGTGTGACCAAAATCGCGGTAAAACCTTGCTCTTTCCACAAACGCTCAATCAAGCTTTGCATCTCAAGGCGGGTGAGCGCATCTAATGCACCCAAAGGTTCATCTAGCAGTAAAATACGTGGAGTATGCGATAACGCACGGGCTAAGGCTGTACGTTGTCGTTGTCCACCAGAGAGCTGTGAAGGCCATTGTCCCGCTTTTTCTTTTAAACCTACTTTCTCTAATAATTCTTCTGCTAAAGCATGTTGCGATTTTGGTAGTCCAAGTTGAACGTTTTGAAGAATATTTCGCCAAGGAAGTAGGCGTGGGTCTTGAAACATAACCCGAATGTCATCGTTAGTAATCCCTTCACGTAAATGTCGGGCAGATTTAAACTTGATCTCACCAAAACTTGCTTTTTCAAGTTGGGCAATTAAGCGTAATAAGGTACTTTTACCGCAGCCACTACGACCTACGATCGCTAAAAATTCGCCCGGTTGAATATGCAGGTTAAGATCTTCAAGAACCTTCACCTCACCATAAAATTTATAAAGCTGTTCAATCAGAATCTCTGCACCTACTACAGGCTCTTGTGACTCTGGATGATTTTCTGGAATGAGCTCTACGTCATTCTGATTAATATTTAAATTCAGATTTGTCATATTTTAAGCTCCCTTATTTTTGATAACCAGCGTGCCAACGTAGTAAATAGCGTTCCAAAATTTGTGCTAAAACATCGGCTAACTTACCTAATAGGGCATAAAGAAGAATACCGACCAGAACTACATCTGTTTGCAAAAACTCTCGTGCATTCATGGTCATATAACCAATGCCAGCTTGTGCTGAGATAGTTTCAGCCACAATGAGTAATACCCAAACCAAACCTAACGCAAAACGTAAACCGACTAAAATAGAAGGCATCGCACCGGGTAGAATAATTTCTTTGTAAAGCTGCCAGCGGGAAAGACCATAGCTTTTACCCATCTCAATCAATTGAGGGTCAACTGACCGAATACCATGGTAGGTGTTGATATAAATAGGGAAGAAAACACCCACAGCCACTAAGAATAATTTTGCTGTTTCATCAATACCAAACCACAAAATCACAAGTGGAATAAGTGCAAGAGCCGGAATATTACGAATCATTTGCAAGGTCGTATCGAGCAGGGTAGAGGCGAAGCGCGAAGACCCATTGAGCAGACCTAATAGCAAACCTAAACCACCGCCTATTAGAAGCCCAAGCAGTGCACGACCAGCACTTACTTTGACGTGATGCCATAATTCGCCGCTAACGAGAAGATGCCAGAAAGCGGAAACGACAGCAGTCGGGGCTGGCAAAATACGGTTTTCTAAAAGACCCGAACTTGAGGCAATTTGCCAGATAACCAATAGAACAATTGGGAAAATCCAAGGCAGCAAACGCTGCCCGATTTGTCTTGTTCCACGTGAAACAATAGTTGTATCTTTACTCATGCAGGCTCCTTGACGGAACTATTTTGCTTCTTCTCGTCTGGAACATAGTTGTTGGCAATAATCTCACCGAATGGACCAGTTAAGTTTGGCTGAGCAAGTTTAGCTCGGGTCTCAATTGGTAATAACGGGAATACTAACTCTGCAAAACGAATTGATTCTTCAAGGTGTGGATAGCCTGAGAAAATGAAGGTATCAATACCAAGGTCTGCATACTCCTGAATACGAGCAGCAACTGTTTCTGGGTCACCTACAAGTGCCGTACCTGCACCACCACGGACTAAACCAATACCTGCCCAAAGGTTTGGAGAGACTTCTAGCTTGTCTCGGTTGCCGCCGTGTAGCGCGGCCATACGTTGTTGGCCTACCGAGTCCATTTGTGCAAATTTTTTCTGTGCTGCAGCAATAGTTGCATCGTCGAGATATTGGATAAGCTCGTTAGCTGCTGCCCATGCTTGTTCGTTGGTTTCGCGAACAATGACATGCAAGCGAATGCCATAAGTTAATTTACGGCCTTTAGCCTCCGCTTTTGCACGAACATGCTCGATCTTTTCTTTCACTGCTGCTGGTGGTTCACCCCAAGTGAGGTAAGTGTCTACTTGCTCAGCTGCAAGGTCGACAGCGACGTCTGAAGAGCCGCCAAACCAAAGTGGTGGGTAAGGCTTTTGGACAGGTGGGTAAAGTAGTTTTGCATCATCTACTTGTAAGCGTTCACCGTGGAATGTAAAAGCTTCACCCGTATGTGAGCGTGTCAAAATTTCACGCCAGATTTTTACGTATTCATTGGCAGTTTGGTAACGCGTTGAGTGATCTTCATATAAACCGTCACCGCGTAGTTCTGCTTCATCGCCACCTGTCACCAAGTTGAGTAACACACGACCATTCGATAGGCGGTCAAATGTTGCAGCCATACGTGCAGCTAAAGCTGGTGTGGTTACCCCCGGACGTAACGCAACTAAAAACTTAAGGTGCTGAGTTGCATCAATCAGACTCGCCGCCGTAATCCACGGGTCTTCACATGAACGGCCAGTTGGAATAAGTACACCTTCATAACCTAAATTATCTACTGCCACAGCAATTTGCTTCATATAGGCATGGTCAACCTGACGAGCGCCTTTACTTGTACCTAAATAGCGACTATCACCGTGGGTAGGAATAAACCAGAAAATTTTCATGTGCATTACCTATATGTCTATTGAAATTACTTGGCACCCCAAACAGCTTGTTTGATGCTGATTGGTTTTGGAATGATGCCTTGTTGAGTAAAGATGTCTGCAAGTTGCTGCTGCTCAGCAATAACTTTGCTGTTAAGAGGAGCTGCTGCTGATGGACGTGGACGACGTTTAATAAATAAGTCGCTGGTTGCAGGTTTAAGTCCTGTACTTTGGCCAATCGCGCTTGCCGTTTCTGTTTGATGGCTTTGAACCCATTTGTCGGCTTGATTGATTTGTTTGATGAGTTCAGGAACAGCTTTTGGATATTGCTTAACAAAATTTGGAGCGGCTAAGTAAAAGGTATAGTTCGGGCTTAAACCTTTACCTGAAGCAAGTACACGAGCTTGGTCTTCTAGTTGTGCTGAAGCGTAGTAAGGGTCCCATATTGCCCATGCATCAACAGCACCTTTTTGGAATGCAGCGCGAGCATCGGCAGGTGTGAGCCAAATTGGCGTAATGTCGCTCCATTTTAAGCCCGCTTTACGCACAGCCTGTACGAGCAAGTAATGTGAACTGGAACCTTTTTGCAACGCAATGCGTTTGCCTTTCAGGTCTTTAAGCTGGGTGAGCTGTGAGTTTTTAGGAGCTAAAATTGCTGATGCCAATGGCTTAGCTGCTTCATAAGCAATGTAATATAAAGGCTTGCCCGCTGCTTGAGCATAGACTGGCGGTGTGTCTCCAGTAACGCCGACATCGAGTGAGCCAACAGCCAAGGCTTCTAAAATTTGTGGGCCGGCAGGGAACTCGTTCCAAGTGATTTTGGCATTTGGAAATTCTTGTTCAAATAGCTTTTGCTGTTTGGCAATTGCAAAGTTAATCGAGCTTTTTTGAAAACCGATACGAAGTTCTTTCACTGTTGGGTCAATTGCCCAAGCGGGTGCAGCAATCGTTAAACCTAAGATAGCGACTGCGCTAAAGCGCTTAACTAATTGGGTCCACTGACCCTTATTAAATAATGACTGATGTTGCATATAGATATCCTTGTTCCCTTAAGGCAAGGCACAGCATTTATATCGTTATTTAAGCTGTGCCAAAGCTGGGTTTATTTCAGTTTTAAAATGGCATCTTGAATGGTGAGCTTGTTTGGAATGAGCTTTTGCGCATAAAAGGCATCGGCTACATATTGTTGTTCTTGGGCTACCTTGTCAGATATTGGCTGAACACCAAAACCCATTCGCGAAATAGAAGTTTTGAGTACATCAAATTCAAGTGCGGTAGGTTTTTCGAGTAGCTTGGCCGCTTCATCTTGATGCGTGCTGACCCATTGGGTTGTTTGGTTGAGTGTCTGCACAACAGTGTTGAGTACTTTTGGATTACTTTCTGCAAATTTACGATCAGCTAAGTAGAACTGATGATTGCTTACCAAGTTTTCACCTGTTGCTAAAACGCGAGCTTGAATTTGATGTTCAGCTGCTGCAAAGAACGGGTCCCAAATCACCCACGCATCGACAGCGCCTTTTTCAAAGGCAGCACGTGCGTCTGATGGAGGTAAATAAACAGGTTGAATATCACTTAAGCTCAAGTGATTTGCTTCTAGAACTTTCAATAAAAGGTAGTGAACATTCGAACCTTTATTCAGTGCGACACGTTTGCCTTTTAAATCCTGAATAGAGTGAATAGGAGAGTCTTTTTGTACCAATAACGCTTCTGCTTTTGGTGCAGCAGGTTGGTTTGCAACATAGACTAAATTTGGATTGGCTGCTTGAGCAAAAATAGGTGGTGCTTCACCTGCCTCACCCAATGAAACGCTTCCAACATTTAGACCTTCAAGTAATTGAGGTCCCGCAGGAAACTCAACCCATTTCACTTGTACGCCTTGATCTTTGAGTGCTTTTTCCAAGTCACCACGTGCTTTTAAAATAGGAAGGATGCCATATTTTTGGTATCCAATATTTAGAGTTGTGGTGGAGTGTTCCTCTTTTTTGGCACAACCACCTAGCATCATCACTCCCGCAAGGCTGGCAGCAATGACTGAATATTTTGCCCATGAAGTGGAATTAAAAAGTGCCATGTGGTTTCGTGCTCCCCGAAAGAGAAAAAGAAAAATAATTGGATGAGCAGATACCCTAAAGGGATTTTTATTTCATAAAAAATAAGTATTCAGTCTTTATTTATGCAAAAAAAAGCTAAAAACATTCGGCGATAAACTTATGCAAAAAAATGATTTATTAAACAGAATAATATTTAAAAAATAGTGTTTAAGTTTTTGTAAATAAAATGAAAAATATTAAAAGAATAAAATTTAAAGATTTAAAAAAAGTACAACCATACATTAATAGCGTTTATGGCTGTACTTTTTGGACTAAGCTTATCTGAAATAAGAATATCTTAAAAAATGCAAAGCCTAGGGAAGCAGTTTTTTAAAGACTAAAGAATTTCTTTGGTAGTTATAAAGTGCCTGACGGGCATTTGGTAATTCATCCACAGTGACTTGATGGAAGCCATGTTCTAAAAACCAGTGAGCAGTTCGTGTTGTTAAAACAAATAATTGACGAATGCCTTGTTGTTTGGCCTTTTCCTCAAGGAATTGCAGAATTTGGCTACCACGGTTGGATTTGCGATAACTTGGGTGTACTGCTACACAAGCAATTTCAGCTGAACGAGTTTCATTAAATTCAGTTGGAATTGGATAAAGAGCAGCACAAGCCAAAATCATACCGTCTCGTTCAATAACCGCAAACTGGCTAATTTCTTGCTCTAAACGTTCACGTGAGCGATAAACCAAAATGCCTTCTTCTTCTAACGGGCGTAATAGGTTCATTAAGCCGCCGACATCTTGAATATGCGCCATACGAACTTCTTCATAATGCGCATCGGTAATCATGGTACCTACACCATCACGCGTGAACAGTTCTTCAATGAGTGCGCCATCATAGGCATATGAAATCAAATGAACACGGTGTACACCCGATAGAGAAGCTTTTTTTGCTTCTTGTAAATGTAGGGTCAAGGTAGGGCTACTGGCTTGGTATTGTTGAATATAGTAGTCAAGTTGATGCGGACTCAATTCACGCAATAACTGTCCTTCTTCATTGAGCAAACCTTGTTGCTCACCTAAAAAGATTAATTTGTCTGCTTTTAAATAGGTCGCAGTTTTCGTTGCTACTTCTTCAGCTCTTAAATTAAATACTTCACCTGTGGTTGAGTAACCCGTCGGGCCAAGTAAAATAATATTATCGTTATCAAGATGACGCTCAATCGCGTCGGTATCTATAGAACGAACTTCACCTGTAAGCTGAAAATCCATGCCATCACGAATACCATAAGGTTTAGCGGTTACGAAATTACCTGATACAACATCTATTCGAGCGCCGTACATTGGAGAGTTAGCCAATCCCATAGATAACAGTGCTTCGATTTCTAAACGAATAGACCCGACAGCACTCATGACACAGCTTAATGATTCACGTGTGGTGATACGGCTGTTGTCATAAAAAGGAGTTTCGATACCTTTATCTTTAAGGTTTTGATTAATTTGTGGACGTGCGCCGTGGACTAAAATTAAGCGAATACCGAGTGAATGCAATAAAGCAATATCATGAATGATATGCTCGAAATTAGGATCGCGGACTGCTTCACCGCCAAACATTAGAACAAAAGTTTTATCGCGATGGGCATTAATATAAGGTGCTGAATGTCGGAACCAATGTACATAATGTTGGGTGTTATTATGTGATTTCTCTAAAGACTTAGTTGGCATACCGATCTCGAATCAACAGCAAAAAGATATAAAGATGATTCTAAACAAAAAAGCTTAAAGTCGCATGTATTAGATAGAAAAACACCCAAATTACATTTGGGTGTTTGATGTTTTATTAAATTAACGAATCACTTTAATGATTTTATGGCTTTGTTCATTTACTAGTACATAGTTTCCATTCACTTTATACCATTTTTGAAAACGCCCAGGTTTGGTCAATTTCTGGTGTGAGCGATAGTCAATTGCATAACGTGGGTGTTGATATTGATGCGGCACAACTTGGCCTTCTCGCCAGATATTCGCATAGTCATCTTTGTGAATGACTTTCACTGGTCTGACATCATGGTCTCGGTAGTTACCATGATGGTCATGATCATTTGGTGCAGCCATTGCTGTTGTTGCGATTAAACCACTCATTGAAAGAACAATTGCTGTTGTTAGTTTTTTCATCATGAACCTCGAATGATCAATTAAATTTCGATAATTGAAGGTTAGTGAAAAATTACAGATAAATCGTGAAGGCGAAGAACAATAAATGTGAAAAATATCTATCAAATAAGAAGAAATTTAGAATATATAAGTTTTTAATATCTTATTGATATAAAAATAAAAAAAAGGATAAAACCGATTGGCTTTATCCTTTTTATTAACTGATAGTGAGGAGCTATCAGTTTTATAAACCACGAATGCTAACAATACTGTTAGAGTCTGTGTCGACTAAAATATAGTCATTGTTAATTTTATACCATTGCTGGTTACGGTCTGGTTTAGGCAAGTTACTGTCTCTATAGTCGACCTTATAGCCATTGCCGCGATAATGTTGTGGCATGACATAACCAGGCTGCCAGCGATGTTGTTTTAGACGCTCAAAACCGCGTTCTTCACGCATACGGCGCTCATCGCGAAAACGATCTTCATCATCGTCACGGTCATATTTATGCCCACGATCATTCCATTCACCACGAGGCCCACCTTTAGGCCCTTTCTGGCCATGTCCTCGGTCAAATGGAGGATCAGCAAAGCTTGCCATACTGGTGGTCAGTACAGTGATGCTAAGGGCTAAGATGGTGAACAACTTTTTCATGATGCATCCTCGTTTACATCTGATGTCTCTCATGTTGAATACTGTACGCGCAAAATGCAGAGAAACTGTGAAGATCATTTAATGCTTCAATTAAAATTACGGATAAATCCAGTGTTTTATCAATAATAAAAAAGGCTTGTATATATCTTTTCAGGTATAGCCAAGCCAGATGTGATGATCGGCCGTAATGTATTTTAGCTTTTCATCTATAGTTATTTAATCCTGTGCATCAATACTTTGACCATTGAGCGTCAGGCTATCTTCACCCATCAAATAAAGATAAGCCGGCATGATTGACTCTGGCGTTGGTAATGTTTTTGGATCTTCTTCAGGATAAGCTTTTGCACGCATTGCTGTACGTGTTGCACCTGGGTTAATGCAGTTGAAGCGAATATTTGGATAAGTATGCTCAGCTGCAAAAATCTTGCTCACCGCTTCAATCGCGACTTTAGACACTGAATATGCGCCCCAGAGTGCACGTGCTTCGCGACCTACGCCAGAGCTGGTAAATACAACAGAAGCGTTATCTGATTTTTGCAAAAGCGGAAGTAGTGCTTGAGTCAGGGCAAAAGGCGCACGTAGATTTACTGACATCACATCATCCCATACCTCTGCTGGATAATGGGCAAGTTCTACTCGGTCACCTAAAATACCGGCATTATGCAAAATACCATCTAGACGTCCAAATTGCTTTTCAAGTGTACTCACTAAAAAGTCATAATCACGATCAGAAGCACTCGAAAGCTGGAGCGGTAAAATTGCAGGCTGAGGGGCGCCTAAACCTTCAATTTCGTCATAAATTACTTCAAGTTTATTTAAGGTTCTACCATGCAAAACCACAGTTGCACCGTGTAAAGCATAACTGAGGGCCGCAGCTCGCCCAATTCCATCACCTGCACCGGTGATTAAAATAATGCGATCTTTGAGTAGATCTGGACGAGGTTGATATTCTGAATATTTCATTGGTAAACCTCCTTCTTTTTATATTGATATAAATAACCGTTAAAAAAGCCTGTAAAACTCTTGTGTTAACCTATCATACGCTGATTTTCCTGTAGAGCAGGAAGCTTTTGACGTAACATCTCGTGTAATTCTGTCACCGTATTTACAATCGAATCAGCTTGCCAAGCAACTAGATCATCACGATGTTCAATAGGTAAATAACCGTATGCTGCCAAGATGGTATACATATTTGCATTGCGACCAGCATCAATATCACGAGGATGGTCACCCACATAAATAATTTCATCTGCTGGAATATTTAACTGCTTTGCAGCCAAATACATTGGTTCAGGGTCAGGCTTAGTTTTAGAAACATCTTCTGGACATACCAACACCGCGCAGCGCTCAGTCAGGTTTAATTTCTCTAATAATGACTCACTTAAACCGCGTGGTTTATTGGTCACAATACCCCACGGAATTTGCTGAGCTTCTAACTCTTCTAAAAGCGGATACATCCCTTCAAACAGGTCTGTGTCGACGACAATATTATTGCCATAAATATCTAAAAAG
The DNA here is from genome assembly GCF_044538765.1 of Acinetobacter sp. ABJ-A23_2. Taxonomy (NCBI): domain Bacteria; kingdom Pseudomonadati; phylum Pseudomonadota; class Gammaproteobacteria; order Moraxellales; family Moraxellaceae; genus Acinetobacter; species Acinetobacter sp. ABJ-A23_2. Next base: position 26,232 of record NZ_JBIUCP010000036.1, on the reverse strand, counting down.
TTCTGGCGATGCGCCAAGAAAATTGGGTTGGTCACATCCAGTTCTGGATAGACCAATTTAACCATCGCACGTGCACCTTCAGAAACCTGAGTACGGATGAGGTCTGCTTCTACCACAGGACGTCTTTCATCACGGCACATTTGTTGAATAATACGGATAAAGTCGGCAGCCGTGTCGATGAGCGTGCCGTCTAAATCAAATAAAACAGCTTTCATCATGCACCTGTCTTTACTGTGTGAACCATATAGTTAACATCAACATTTGGCGCTAACCAATAACGCTTCGTAATTGGGTTGTAGTGTAAGCCCGTCATTTCTTTTAACGTTAGGCCTGCATTACGAATGTCATGTGCCATTTCTGAAGGGCGAATGAACTTGTGATAATCATGCGTACCTTTTGGCAGCATGCGTAGCACGTATTCAGCACCAATAATGGCGAACAAATAAGATTTTGGATTACGGTTAATGGTCGAGAAGAACACATGACCGCCCGGTTTAACCAAAGCCTGACATGCTTTAACAATAGATGCTGGGTCTGGAACGTGTTCCATCATTTCCATACAAGTGACCACATCGTATTGACCAGCTTGTTCTTGTGCCAACTCTTCAACCGGAATTTGGCGATATTCAATATTTTGAACATTGTCTTGTTGAGCATGTAAGCGACCAACAGCCAAAGGTGCTTCACCCATATCAATACCGAGTACGTCTGCACCACGGCGAGCCATACTTTCAGCTAAAATACCGCCACCACAGCCAACATCAAGAACCTTTTTACCGGCAAGACCACCAACACGTTCATCAATCCAGTTTAAACGTAATGGGTTGATTTGATGGAGTGGGCGAAATTCAGAATGTTGATCCCACCATTTGGCAGCAAGTGCTTCAAATTTTGCGATTTCTTGTAAATCAACATTCAATTGCGACATGGTGTCACCTCTAAACTTGGGTTATCTTTTTGATGTAGTTCGCCGTTAGTGTAGCGATTATTGGGAAAAAAGCGATAAACCCAATAAAAAACTTCACAGAAGCAAAACGAATTTAGCATATTTGTTTTATATTTAGGGCATAAGCTAATGCATAACAACTTAGAGGAAAAGCTGTAGCAATGAAAAAATTGGTTTTGGGTGGTTTGAGTGCAGCAATTATGGCCGTATCGGGTAGTGCAATGGCAGCAGATTTCGTTGCTGGTAAAGACTACACCGTGATTGCCAATCCAGGCAAAGTGGAAGTACCGGGGAAAATCGAAGTACGTGAGTTCTTTTGGTATGGCTGTCCGCACTGTTTTAAACTTGAACCACATATGCAAGCGTGGTTAAAACAGGCGCCGAGTGATATACGTTTCGTACGTACACCAGCCGCTATGAACAAAGTATGGGAACAGGGGGCACGTACTTATTATACATCTGAGGCATTAGGTGTACGTAAGCGCACGCATTTACCACTATTCCATGCGATTCAGGTAAATGGTCAGCAGATTTTTGACCAAGCTTCTGCGGCTAAGTTCTTCACACGCTATGGTGTGCCTGAACAGAAATTTAATAGTACTTACAACTCATTTGCTGTGACTGCAAAAGTTGCCGAGTCAAATAAACTTGCTCAACAGTACCAATTAACAGGCGTTCCTGCTGTAGTGGTAAATGGTAAATATGTTGTACAGGGTGAAGATGGTAAAGTTACTCAAGTACTTAACTACTTAATTGATAAAGAACGTAAAGCAAAATAATTTTGATTGCGTTAGAAAAAGGGCTTCATCAGAAGCCCTTTTTTAATATTTAATTACTTTCACAATCACGAAATAATTCAATTAATTTTGATGATTTTCTTCTTCAATCTGGAAATTTAGTGCATCAAAATTGGTGGTTTGCGTGGGTAATGACAATGCCTGATTAATATATAAATTAATCAATTTTTGGCGAGAACCAATCGAACGCTGATAGTAAGTCGAATTTAAAAGTAGTGACGCGCCATAAGTCAGCGACCAGATATAAGATAAATAGTCACGAATCGACATATCATAATTTAATGATTTTAAATAACTTTCGGTAATATCTTTAATCGCTAGAATACGTTGCTGACGGATTTCATACAGCTCTTCAAAAAGATGCTTCAACTTAGATTCTGTCATGGTCAGATTTTCTTCAAGTTGATGCAATAAAATGGTTTTTCCTGGGGTGAGTAAATGATGAAGCATGTAACGCGGTGCATACTCTTTGAAATCAGTATTATATTTTTGAGAAATTTCTAAAATTTGTTTTTCATTTTGAATAATGAGTTCAAGCAGAAGTTCATTTTTACTTCTAAAGTGCTTATAAAGCGTACCTTTTGCAATATCTAGCTCGGCCACTAATTCATCTAGAGTAATTTCCTGATTGTTTTCTAGTAACAATTTTTCAGCAACGCTTAGAATTTTTTCTTTGCGCATCAAAAATTGTGTATGACGATCAAGATTCATAGGTATTCCTGCACCAGTTTGGCCTAACGAATAGTTTACTTCCTGTAAAAAGAAAAAGACTTTTCTCGAAATTTTAGCCTTTTTCTTTCACTCTTTACGTATTAACACATAACCTGTTTTTTGTCATTTGCCAGTTTTACCGTTCCCAGTTAGCAATGCCTCTAAACAGTAAGCGAACTTGTGTAGATGCATTTTCAATAAAGGCAGTTTGCTGCTGTTTGAGTTGCTCACCTTGATATTGTTTGGCTAGGTTGAGCCACGTCATTGCCCATGTAAATGACATATTGGTCAAAATGGTAGATAAGACATTTAAGTCTTGAGGGTTTTGAATATGTTTAAAATTTTCGAGCTTAGTGAGATCTGTCGTTAAGTCTTCAATTAAAAATTCAATTTCTCTGGCAATGGCTGCACGAACCGTTTCCGAGCCGCCCCAACGTTCAGCAATCATAAATTGCCACTGTTTAGGGCTATGGTTCACTGCCTGCACAAATAGCTCAATGCTGGTTTGGGTTTTAGCAGATTTATGTTGTAAATAACTTTGTCCAAGTTGATGCAAAACGCTTTTTAAATGCAGCGCGACTTGATCAACCAGTTCTTTACCGAGTTCATCCATGTCTTGAAAATGACGATAGAACGCTGTTGGTACCAAACCTACTTCACGTGCAACTTCACGCAAACTGATACTACTGAACGAACGCCCAGACGTGCTTAGATGCAAGGCTGCATCGAGAAGTGCCTGACGACTTTGCTGTTTCCGTTCATCCCGTATCGACATTAAAAAAACCTATTTAAACCGTGAGCCAAAGTCTAACAAAAAAGAGCAAACTTTCATAAAAAAAATAGTGAACAAGTGTTGACTGAGTGAACACTTATAAATATAGTGTACATATGTTCACTATACGAACATGTGTTCACTCAAATAAATAGCCAGAAACAAAAGAGGAACGTATGAACGCAACACTTAACTATCAACCGCATTGGGTTCGAGAAGATTTCGTTGATTTTATTTTGCAAAAAATTAACGTGTCTTGGGCTTGGAAAAGGGTACTTGCAGAAGTTACCGTAGTTCAGCCACTTCATACTGATATGGTGCTCATCAAGCTTAAACCGAATCGTAATTTTAATTTCGATCAGGTTCGTGCAGGTCAAAGTATTTTACTGACTTTACTTATCGATGGCGTTTACCAACAGCGTAGCTATTCGATTATTGAAGTAACCACTCAAGGTGAAATCGCTTTAGGTATTAAAGTACAAGGCTTAGTGTCTCGTGCAGCTCAACTATTACATGTAGGCGAGTGTGTTGAGATTTCACAGCCACAAGGTGATTTCACTTTGCATCAAGGTCAGCAGCCTGCGATTTTGATTGCTTCAGGAAGTGGCATTACTGCAATTTATTCACTCTTGCAGCAAGCTTTGAAACAGCAGCTTGAACAAATTCATGTCATTTATTTTAATCGTGCAGAAATTTTTCATGCTGAATTAAAAGCTTTGGCAGAAAAGCACCCACAGCTTCAATATCATTTTTTTAATACTACTGAGCAAAAGCAGTATTTAACGGAAAGCTTACTGCAAAAGCTGGTTCCTGACTTTGAGCAAACAGCAACGTATGTTTGTGGTCATCACGGCATGATGCAACAGGCAAATGAAATTTATGCCCAAAAAGGTACTCAGTCTCAGCTTCATCAAGAGTATTTCCAACCACTTCAAGTGACGGGAACCCATACCGCACAGCCTGTTACTTTCCGCCGTGCTCAACACGAATTTTTAGCTGAAACAAATTTATTGAGCAGTGCAGAGCAGGCAGGACTACGTCCGCAACATGGCTGCCGTATGGGTGTTTGTAATAAATGCAGTTGTACCAAAGTGAGCGGAGTTACTCAAAACCTGTTAACAGGTGAAATTGAAGACCAACCGAACCGTCCAATTAAACTATGCGTGAGCCAGGCATTAAGCCCAGTCACGATTGATCTATAAAAAGAATTACAGAGGATTAACCCTATGAATATGGCATTAGAATTTTCTACCGTTTCTAAATCTGCTCATTTAACACCTGAACAGACTGAAGAGTTTGGTCGCCGTGTTGAACAGATTCGTCAAGAAGTGATGCAAAGTCTTGGTGAACAAGACGCAAAATATATCTATAAAGTGCGTAATTTTGTTCGCTATACCGAAATCGCATCGCGTGGCATGTTGATGTTTGGTGGCTGGATTCCACCTGTCTGGTTATTGGGTACAGGTTTACTGGGTATTTCTAAAATTGTAGAAAACATGGAACTTGGTCATAACGTCATGCATGGTCAGTTTGATTGGTTAAATGAACCAAGCCTGAACGGTAATACTTACGATTGGGATACCATTGCCTCGGGTGATGACTGGCGTGAAACACATAACTATGTGCACCATACTTATACCAATATTGTAGGTAAAGACCATGATGTGGGTTATGGCCTTTTACGAGTAAGTGACCAACAAAAGTGGGAACCTCGCCACCTGTTTAATATTCCACTCGGCCTACAGTTAATGTTTTTCTTTGAATGGTATGTAGGTGTACAAAACTTACATCTTGAAGATGCATTAGTTTATAAAACCAAAAGCTGGAAACAGGTGTGGAAAGATGCGGCTAAGGTCCGTAAAAAAGCAACGCGCCAAGTTTTAAAAGATTATGTGTTTTTCCCTGTGATCTCTGGTCCTATGTTTTTACCAGTTTTTGCAGGAAATGTAGTTGCCAATATTATTCGTAACTTGTGGTCATCTGCTGTGATCTTTAATGGCCACTTTACTGAAGATGCAGAAACGTTTGAACCAGACAATACAGATACTGAAACTAAGGCAGAGTGGTATTTACGTCAGATTCGTGGTTCAAGTAATTTTAGTGGGACAGAATGGCTTCATTTTCTGAGTGGTAACTTAAGCCATCAAATTGAACACCATTTATTCCCAGATATGCCTGCCAACCGCTATAAAGAAGTAGCCCCGAAAATTAAGGCACTTTGCGCTGAATATGGTATTAACTACAACGAGGCGAACTTTATGCGCCAGTTCTGGAGTGTATGGGTACGTTTAGCAAAATGTTCACTGCCAAACCATACCACAGGAAAAGTAATGCAGACATGGGAAAAGTTAAAAGCAAAATTCAAATTTGCGTAATCTCAGTTAATCCAAAATAGCTCCTTTTTAGGGGCTATTTTTATTTTTGAGTTATGAAACTTGCAGACTTACATTTCAAAGTAGGGAATAAACTCAACCTGTCAAAATCCTTTGCTATACTATGCCCAAGTTTGTATTTAAGAGAAGTTAGGAAGGATTATGCGTATTGACCAACGTGCATTAGACCAATTACGTGAAGTGAAAATTACACGAAACTACACCCGTTATGCTGAAGGTTCTGTGCTGGTCGAATTTGGTCACACCAAAGTCCTTTGTACTGCAAGCATTGATAACTCAGTGCCACGCTTTTTAAAAGGCCAAGGCCAAGGCTGGGTAACGGCAGAATATGGCATGTTACCGCGTTCAACCCATTCACGTTGTGACCGTGAAGCGGCTCGTGGCAAACAAACTGGTCGTACTCAAGAAATCCAACGTTTGATTGGCCGTAGCTTACGTGCGATGGTTGATTTGAAAAAGCTTGGTGAAAACACGATTACTATCGACTGTGATGTCATTCAGGCTGATGGTGGTACACGTACAGCTTCAATCACTGGTGCTGCTGTAGCCTTAGTTGATGCCATGAACGTTTTACTTGCACAGAAGAAAATTAAGCATGATCCGCTTAAAGGATTAGTCGCTGCAATTTCTGTCGGTATGTATCAAGATGAAGTACTTCTTGATCTTTGCTATGAAGAAGATTCGAACTGTCAAACTGACTTAAACGTAGTAATGACACAAGCGGGTGAGTTTATTGAAATTCAAGGTACAGCCGAAGATAAACCGTTTACTCGTGCACAAAGCAATGCCATGTTAGAAATGGCTGAAAAAGGGATTGCCGAGCTGATTAAAAAGCAGCAAGAAGCTTTAGGCTGGTAATTTCAAGTTATCTAAAAAACGCATCTTCGGATGCGTTTTTTATGCCTTCATCAAATCGACATAAAAACATCACTTGCCTGTCACTTTTACGCTTTATTAGTAGTTCGCATTTAAACCGTTTGGAAAAAACCAATGCGAAAACTTTCACTTTTATTTATTACATCTTTAGCGCTTATGCTCAGTGCTTGTAACGATGACAACAACTCAGATAATTCATCGCCAACAACACCGCCAACCAGCAATTGCAAAATGCACTGTGCACCATAATAAAAATTAAGGATGAAAAAATGAATCGTCGCGAATTTCTTTTAAACTCTACAAAAACCATGTTTGGAACAGCTGCTTTAGCGAGTTTCCCGCTGAGTATTCAAAAAGCCTTAGCTATTGATGCCAAAGTTGAAAGTGGAACTATTCAAGATGTTAAACACATCGTGATTTTGACTCAGGAAAACCGTTCTTTTGATAATTATTTCGGAACATTAAAAGGTGTACGTGGTTTTGGTGATCGTTTTACCATTCCAATGACGGAAAGCCGAAAGGTTTGGGAACAATATGATGCGAATAAAAAGAAAGTATTGCCGTACCATCTCGACAGTCGTCTAGGGAACGCTCAGCGAGTTTCAGGCACTCCTCACTCATGGTCTGATGGCCAAGCAGCTTGGGACAATGGTCGTATGAGTGATTGGGTAGCCTACAAAAAACCGCAGTCGATGGGCTACTACAAAAAACAAGAAGTCGAATATCAATTTGCCTTAGCCAACGCTTTTACGATTTGTGATGCCTACCACTGCGCTATGCATGCAGGGACTAACCCGAACCGTAAGTTTATTTGGACTGGAACGAATGGCCCGACAGGTGCAGGTGTTGCCAGTGTGGTCAATGAATTTGATGGAATTGGCCCATCAACAGAAGGTTATGAATGGACGACGTATCCTGAGCGACTACAGCAGGCTGGCGTGACATGGAAAGTTTATCAAAATATGCCAGATAACTTTACCGATAACCCTTTAGCTGGTTTCAAGCAATATCGCCGTGCTAACGAGCAATCTGGTCAACCTGTCAGTAATGACACCCCAACATGCCCAGCATACGATGAAAAAATCGATGCAACACAGCCACTTTATAAAGGTATTGCCAATACCATGCCAGACGGTGGTTTTCTAGGAACTTTTAAAGCTGATATTGCACAAGGTAAATTACCGCAAGTGAGTTGGTTAGTTGCTCCAGCGACCTACAGTGAGCATCCGGGGCCATCAAGTCCTGTACAGGGTGCTTGGTATATTCAGGAAGTATTAAATGCTTTAACTGAAAATCCTCAAGTGTGGAGTCAAACGGTTTTATTGGTGAACTTCGATGAAAATGACGGTTTCTTTGACCATGTCCCTTCACCAAGTGCACCGTCTAAAGATTTAAACGGTGTCGTATATGGAAAAACTACATTAAGTGATCAGCAAGTATCTTATGAGTACTTTAACCATCCAGCAGTAGCGACTTCAAAATCTCAACCTAAGCCAGATGGTCGAGTGTATGGGCCAGGTGTACGCGTTCCGATGTATGTGATTTCGCCATGGAGCCGTGGTGGCTGGGTAAACTCTCAAGTCTTTGACCATACTTCTATTTTACAGTTCTTAGAAAAACGTTTTGGTGTGCAAGAGCCGAATATTAGTCCATATCGCCGCGCCGTATGTGGTGATTTAACGACAGCATTTAATTTTAAAACACCGAACCTTTTGCCTGTTGCTGAACTAGATGGGAAGAAAACCAAAGCCGAAGCCGATGCGATTCGTGTTGCTCAAGCTTTGTTGCCACAAGTTCCTGTTCCGAGCCAGCAGCAATTTCCTCAGCAGGAAATGGGGATTAGACCATCACGTGCTTTGCCATATATTTTACACACCAGTGCCAAAGTCGATGCCACTCAAAAGACAGTTAAATTGATGTTCTCAAACACAGGCAAACAAGCAGCCGTTTTCCATGTCTATAATCGATTAGATCTTATAGTAGCGCCTCGTCGCTATATGGTTGAGGCGGGTAAACAGCTTGATGACGTGTGGAATACTACAAATGGACAGTATGATTTATGGGTGCTTGGACCAAATGGTTTCCACCGTGCGTTTAAAGGTAATTTGAGCCAAGTTAACCAAACTCAAGCGTTACCGGAAATTAGAGTATGTGTGGAAGAGTGTGATGCGAATTTGTATTTAAAAGTGCGTCATGATGGCAGTAAGTCAGTTAAGCTCACAGTCAAAGCAAATGCTTATCTACCAAATAAAACATGGAATATAGAAACCAACAGTTCCGAAAAAGAATTGGTTTGGGATATGTCTGAATTTGGTGGTTGGTATGACTTTACGGTGACATTAGCGGACGATGCGACGTTTAATCGTCGTTTTGCAGGACGTATAGAAACTCAAGAAGATTCAATTTCTGATCCATATATGGGTTATTTAGAGTCTTGAATTGCTGTAATGGATGAATGATTAAGCTGACGTTTTGAGTTAATAATTTATTTTAAATTAGCTAGCACGACGGAATCTTATCGTTTATTCATCCAGTGGAAGTAGCTAATTCGTTACTTTGGTTTCGCCCAAAGTAAAGTACGTAATAAAGATTAATTAATCTTTATTACGTATCGAAAGGCAACAGTTGGCTTAATAAGATTCTTGCGCTTCGACAAAGCTATAATCGCTTTGTCTTGCTCAGGTTGTAGATGACACCTAGCACAATCTAAAGTTGGGAAATATAAAGGAATAGAGGGTAATATCTTGTATAGAGGAATAATAAAAATAAAGACTTACCTTTTGTAACAGAATCTCCTAAGCCTGGTCATATTTATCTTTTACCTTGAAACCCTAAATTTTTTAAAGTAATGGGGAAGATTTATGCTACAAGGTTTTATTGTATTATTAGCAGTAGTTACTTTTGTTTTAATGGCTGCCGATCCACGGGATAGTGGGGCACAAGCGACTCAGTCAGCATGGCAAAAAACACAAGCGGCAGACATGACCAAGTCGCAAAAAAATACCAATAATGATGCTGATTTTATTTAGGCATTAAAACGCATTGATAAATCAACGGCTTTGACATCTTTAGTCAACACGCCCATAGAAATATAGTCGACACCAGTAGTCGCCACTTCGCGTAAGTTTTCAATAGTGATATTGCCCGAAGCTTCGAGTTTACAGCGACCCGCCACGTGTTTTACAGCATCAATCATTTGTTGTTGGCTAAAGTTGTCGAGCATGACAATGTCCGCACCTGCTTCAAGCGCTTGGTTTAGCTCATCCCAAGTTTCAACTTCGACTTCAACAGGTTTACCCGGCGCAATTTGATGTGCTTTTGCAATCGCTTGGGCAATACCGCCCGCTGCCATAATATGATTTTCTTTAATTAAGAATGCATCAAATAAACCGAGGCGGTGATTTTGTCCGCCGCCGACGGTTACGGCGTATTTTTGTGCAATACGTAAGCCCGGTAAAGTTTTACGTGTATCGAGAAGCTTTGTGTTTAAACCTTCAAGATGCTGAACATATTCAGCAGTTTTTGTTGCAACAGCAGACAAAGTTTGAATAAAGTTCAAAGCCGGGCGCTCTACTGTCAGTAAACTACGTGCAGAACCAGCAAGCTTTAAAAAGGCTTCATTTGCAGCAACACGGTCACCTTCTTGTTTTAACCAAGTCACCTGCACAGTGTTGTCATAAGCTGAGATGAGCGCATTCACCCACGGCTGTCCAGCTAAAACCATATCTTCACGGCTAATGATGGTTGCAGTTGCCTGTTCATCTTCTGGCGTGAGCATGGCGGTAATATCACCGTCCCCAATATCTTCTTGTAATGCTTGTTGAATATTGATTTGAATTGACTGTTCAAGCAAAGACTGAGGTATGCTCATACGGTTTCCATTTTGTCGATGACCCTAAAACTTGCGATATATTAGCACCGTCGACTTTAAAAATAAGCTGTTTTATTCGTTTAATCGCGATAAACAATCGTGCTGACTACTTTGAAAAGCACATAACTGTTTTAAACTAAAACAATTGGCAAGCAATTTATTGGCATTTCAATGAAGCAAATCACACCGTATGAAGTTATAGATGGACAATTAAAAGGGGCGAGACAAGTTCCTTCTCCAAATTTTAACCAGCGTCCGACTGGGACTGAAATTCAAATGATTGTGGTTCATAATATTAGCTTGCCGCCATCTCAATTTGGAGGGGGATACATTGAGCAGTTTTTCCAAAATAAGTTAGATTGGTCAGTTCATCCTTATTTTCAGACTATTGAGGGGATGCAAGTTTCTACCCATCTGTTAATTTTAAGAACAGGTGAAGTCCTACAGTTTGTTAATTTTAATGATCGTGCATGGCATGCAGGACGTTCGAGTTATTTAGCTAAAGTTGAATGCAATGATTATTCAATTGGGATAGAACTTGAAGGAAGTGATGATTTACCTTTTGACGAAGTACAGTACAGCGTACTAACCGATGTAGTTACTGCTATTCGTCAGGCTTATCCTGAAATTAAAAACCATATTGCAGGGCATTCAGACATTGCACCGGGTCGAAAAACCGATCCGGGGCCTTATTTTAAATGGCAACACTTTAGACAACTGTTAGCACAGAAAAAAACTTGAGTTCATTCATCATTTCACAACGAAAAGATTTTCTAGTTTCATTACAATAGCGACTTTCGAATATAGCTGTAGGTGAGTACGATGGCATTGTGGCGATCGACTTTTATTGTCAGTGCGATGACGATGTTGTCACGGGTATTGGGCTTAGTACGAGATGTCGTATTGCTCAACGTGTTTGGTGCGGGTAAAGATTTCGATACCTTTGTCGTTGCTTTTCGTATTCCCAACTTCTTTCGAAGGTTGTTTGCCGAAGGGGCTTTTTCACAGGCTTTTATTCCGGTACTAACCGAATATAAAACAGGCCGAGCACATGCTGAAGTTCAAATCCTGATTAGTCGGGTATTTGGTTGCTTACTCACAGTCATGACCTTACTCACTTTCGTGGCTATGGTCTTAGCACCTGCAATCATCTATATGTATGCGCCGGGTTTTCATAATGACCCTGAAAAGTTCGATTTAGCGGTCAGCATGTTCCGTCTGACTATTCCATATTTAATGTTTATGTCACTGACTGCTTTTGCCAGCAGTATCTTAAACAGTTACGGTTCTTTTGCTTCCCCAGCTTTTTCACCTGTATTGCTCAATGTAGCAATGATTGCAGGTGCATGGTGGCTTACGCCATATATGGCTGAGCCAATTAAAGCATTAGGATGGTCAGTTGTAGTAGCGGGTATTTTACAGTTAGCTGTACAAATTCCTGAGTTATGGCGTAAAAACCTCTTAATTCCACCTAAAGTTGATTTTAAACACGAGGGTGTAGAACGTATTTTAAAATTAATGCTTCCTGCATTATTTGGCGTATCTGTAACTCAGATTAACCTATTATTAAATACGATTTGGGCATCTTTCATGCAGGATGGTTCAGTGTCTTGGCTCTACAGTGCTGAGCGTATGACTGAGCTACCGTTAGGTTTAATCGGGGTTGCGATTGGTACAGTGATTTTACCTTCGCTTTCAGCCCGCCATGCTGAGCAAGATCAGGAAAAGTTCCGTGGCATGATTGACTGGGCAGCAAAAGTTATTGTGTTGGTTGGTTTACCAGCAAGTATTGCTTTGTTTATGCTTTCCACACCGATTATTCAGGCTTTATTCCAACGTGGTGAGTTTGATCTACGTGATACGCAAATGACAGCACTTGCATTGCAATGTATGAGTGCTGGTGTAATTTCATTTATGCTCATTAAGGTATTCGCGCCTGGTTTCTATGCACAGCAAGATACCAAAACACCGGTCCGTGTGGGTTTAATGTCAGTTGCTGCAAATGCAATTTTAAACGTTGTATTCATTGGATTCTTTAAACTGATCAATTGGCAGGCTGAGCATATGGCGCTTGCACTGGCATCTTCTGGTTCAGCTTTGGTAAATGCTGGCTTGCTCTACTTCTATCTACATAAGCGTAATATTTTCCGATTTGGCGCGCATTGGAAAAAACTAGTCCTTCAATATGGTTTAGCAAACCTTGCCATGATTGCAGCGCTTTGGTTTGGGTTAAGTTGGTATAACGGTGAACTTTCTCAATGGATCCGCATTGCTGAGGTCGCAGGTCTATGCGTAGTAGGCGTAATCGCTTACTTAATTGGCTTACTGATTACTGGTTTTAGACCGAGAGATTTAAAACATTAAAATAAAAAAGCGATCATTTATGATCGCTTTTTTTCTAACTAAAAAAATTTATTTTGGCAAAACTTGTAGTAATTCAACATCAAAAATTAACGTGCTATTTGGACCGATGCTATCACCAGCACCTACTTCGCCATAAGCAAGTTTAGCAGGAATGAAGAAACGGGTTTTACCGCCTTCTTTCATTGTCTGTAAGCCTTCTGTCCAGCCTGCAATAACTTGGTTTAATTGGAAATCTACAGGATGATTACGTGCAATTGAGCTATCAAAAACAGTCCCATCAAGTAAACGACCTTCATAGTTAACTTTTACACGAGAGGTGGCTTTAGGTGTTTTACCAGAACCTTCTTTTAATATCTGATATTGCAACCCAGATTTGGTCGTAATTACACCAGATTTTTTAGCATTTTCTGCAAGGAAAGCAGCGCCAGCCTGAGCATTTTGTTGACCTAATTTTTGAAACTCGATGAGCTGTTTAGCTTCTAAAGTTTTCTTATACTCATTAATTGCTTTCGCCATTTCTTCGTCTGTTAAGCGGGCATTTTTTTTCTGTGCACCTTCTTGAAGACCTTGGTAAAAGATATCAAGATTTAAATCTGTTAATGCATCAGTATTATTACGACCCATTAAATAGCCATAACTATAGCTAAACTGATCCTTTGCTGGACTTTTATTTGTTATCGGTGTGGCAGCAAGAACAGATAAACTCATTGTGGATGCTGCAATAAACAAACTAATTTTTTTCATGCCATTTTCCAAAAAAAAACAGGAGAGTATAACGGCTCTCCTGAATTGTTATTATTTCACTGAAATAAGTTCTACATCAAAAATCAGTGTACTGTTTGCAGGGATCCCTGGAAGTTCTTGTGGACCGTATGCAAGGTTTGATGGGATAAAGAAAGTCGCTTTTCCGCCTTCTTTCATGAGTTGAAGACCTTCAGTCCAACCTGGAATGACCTGATTAAGAGGGAACTCAACTGGCTGACCACGTTTATAAGAACTATCAAAAACCTGACCGTTAATTAAACGTCCTTCATAATGTACTTTAACAACTGACTGAGCTGTTGGCTGCTTACCAGTACCTTCTTTAGTAATGATATATTGCAAGCCTGATGCAGTAGTTTTTACCCCAGCTTTAGTTTTGTTTTCAGTAAGGAATTGTGCATCTGCAGATTCAGAAATTGTACCTGCTTGCTCTGATTTGTCTGGGTGCTGCATTTTTTGTTGTAACTCTTTTTCATAAGCTGCAACAGCTGCTTTTAAATCTTCTTGAGTATAAGCACTTGGCTGCTTGCTACGAGCATCATGGATCCCTTGAACAAAGGCCTTAGTATCCAATTCTGGAGGAGTTTGTTGCGCAACTTCATAACCAAGAACATAACTGATTTTTTGAATTGGAGAAGCATTTTTGTCTGCTTTACGTCCGACTTCTGTGGTCGGATGTTGAGTTGCATAATATACAGGTACAAGTGCAGCACCGCCTAAAACTACAGCGACAGCAATGGGTAAGGCTTTACTCATAAAAGGTTCCAAAAATAATCATTTGAGTCTAAAAGGCTGCTTTGATCTTAGCATGCTTCGACTTAAGCATAGAATGTTTAACAAAAAAAACGAGTGGTTTTTTTATATATTTTAGTTAGTTTTAATTTGGCGAAACTTAAAAAATCAAATAAAAAAACCGGATCATTTGATCCGGCTTTTTAAGAAAACTCTTAATTAATCTTCTTTTTGTGCTTTATATGCATAGGCATAGTTATAGCCATAACCACCGCCACTAGAGCGTTGAATATCGTTAAGGATAAAGCCATTCACTTTAACACCAGCTTGTTCAAAGCGGTTAACTGTTAATTCAAGCTCTTTCATATGAGACTTGATATAACGGGCAACAATTAAGTTTACGCCAGTATATTGAGAAATAATAATACCATCAGTTACTGCAAGCACTGGTGGAGTATCAATAATGATATGGTCATATTGAGCCTGGAGCTGCTCGAGTAATTCTTTAAATTGTGTAGAGCTCAACATCTCTGAAGGATTGGTTGGGCTCTTGCCACGAGTAATCACATCAAGATTTGCAACTTGTGTTTTATGTAATACTTGTGACAAATCGGCCTGTCCACTTAGTAATTCAGAAAGACCTGGTTTTACATCGACATCGAAGTATTTATGCATATAACCACGGCGCATATCAGCATCAATCAATAATACGCGTTTATTCCCTTGTGCAAAAATAGTGGCCAAGTTAGTTGAAATAAACGATTTACCGACCTCTGGAGATGGTCCAGCAATCATAATAATATTATTTTTTGCTGTAGTTAATGCGAAATGGATTGCTGTACGAATACTACGTAAACTTTCGATTGCAATATCATCGCTACTTTTAACAGCCAAAATAGGAATACTCTTTTTCTTCTTCAAAATACTCATACGAGTTTCTTGAATAGGAGAACGAGGTACAGTTGCGTAAACTGGGAGGTCAAGTTCATTTTCAATTTGAGCAGAATCTTTGACGCCACTACGCATCATATTACGTAATAATGCAATTAATACACCGATAAAACCACCAACAAAAATAGAAAGTATTAGAACAATCAATTTCTTAGGTTTAATCGGTTTAACAGGTTCTACAGCAGTATCAATAATGCGAACATTGCCAATCTCACCCGCATTAGCGATTTTGAGTTGCTGATATGAGTTGAGTAATGATGTATACAGTTCAGTATTGACCTTTACATCACGATATAGTTGTAAATATAAACGTTGTGTCTCAGGTAGTTGTGTTAAACGATTGTTAAGATCAGTAATTTTTTTATTAATCTCTGCAATTTGAGCATCAATTTGCATAATTAATGGATGATCATTGGTATATTTAGCAGAAAGCTCAGCCTGTTTCTGTTGTAACTCGATCTTGAGTTTTTCTAAATCAATATTTTGTTTGAGTAATAGTTCAGACTCGGCATTTACGTCTACCGTTTTATATTTTTCACGGAATTGATTAAATTTAATTTCAGAATCTTCTAACTGTTTTCGAAGTTCTGGTAATTGCTTTTCAAGGAAAGTTAAAGTTTGTTTAGACTCTAGAGACTTTCTCGCAATATTTTGTTGATGATAAACGTTTAAAATATTGTTAAGTACTTGGGTGATATGTTCAGGATCTTGACCTAAATAGCTTAGACCAATAACTCCAGTCAGCTTACCTTTTTCAGCAACGTTGTAAATGGAGTTGAATTGATTTACAGCTGTTAAAAGGGCTAGTTTAGTTACAGTATAACTTTGCTCTTTGAACTCACCTTGAGCATTGATTTGAATTTGCCATAAGCCTTTATTCGTACTTAATACATTTTTTTGATTCAATGCGCCGCTAAACACAACTTGATCTTTATGAATTAGATTAAATCGATTTGCATCTTTAAACTCTAATTTTAAAGGTCTATCCAAATAGTATTCAGGTATATTGAACTGTTTAATAGTTAATCTATTATTTTTATTAGAATACACTACAGAATCATGGCGATATACAATCTTACTTTTGTTTTCAGTAATTAGCTTATTCGCCAATCCAGATAAATTATCTTTGATATTAATATCAAGATTGAGATTGTGAATTACTTGTCCTAAAACCATGCGAGATTTCAAAATTTCGATTTCTGCATCTGTAGGAGATTTCTGTCCTAATCCACCTGTTACTTTCGATAAATCTCCAAGTAAAGCTGCTGATGCAGCACCTTTACTATCTTCCACTTGCACCATTGCGTCTACCGCATAAATATCTGGTGTTATGCGTAAATATAATAAGGCACAAATTAAACTTAAAATCACACAGCATGCTATGATTTTCCACTGCGCAATCAAAGAAAAGAATAACTCTTTTAAATCGATGCTATCTTCGCTGGTTTTAGAGTTTTGGTTCATAAGTTTACAACTAATATACAATTATAATTGAGTGCGCCAATCTTGCACATAGCTTTGAATATTGTGGCAAGTCTGATCAAAAAAAGCTTGGTCATGCTGATAAGGATCAGGTACATTTTGCCCTTGCCAATGGCCAAGTCTAAAAATTTTTCCCTTAGCAAATGGCCAAGTTTGTTCAATATGCTTTTGTTGATTATTGCTCATTACCAAAATTAAATCATTTTGTTTGATTAACTCAGCACTGAGCTGACGAGCAATATGGGGACGTATATCAATACTCAGCTGATCCATACAATGAATAGCTTTGTCATCTGCAGTATGCCCTACTAGAGCCGAAATACCAGCAGATGAGATATTTAATGTAGGATGTTGAGCCTTTAAAAAGTACTCTGCCATGGGACTGCGGCAAATATTACCTATACAGACCACTAAGATATTTTGTAACTGCATTCTAGTTTTTACCCAATTGATCAAAGGTATAAAGTGCACTTGAGAATGGTACAATCTGGTTCATAATACGTTGCCAGCGTGTTAAACCAGTTGCATCAATATACACAATATCATTTTTTTGCATTTGGAATTGGTTTGATAATGCAAGGTTGCCAATACTACTTAAATTGAGCTGATAGATTGTTGATTTTTTTGTTTGTAAATTAGTACGCATTACGTAAATACGGGCTGCACTTGCAGAGTATGGGTTAACTCCTTCACTCTCACCCAATACATCACTCAAAGTCATACCTTGATCTCGTAATGGAATTGCTGAGCTTTTATTAGACTCACCCATAACGTAAAGTTTTTGGTTTTGTTTGGTATTTACATAGATCGTATCATTGGGTTGAACCAATAATTTGTGAAGTGAATAGCCTTGCTTCTCAAGTGCGACTACATTTAAGTTATAAACTTCGCCATTACGAATAAGCTGAATATCGGTATTGTCACCAGACTCTTGATTTACACCGCCTGCCATACTTAAGGCTGTATAAATACTGATAGGTTGATCATCTAAAGTATATTGACCACTCTTCATGACCTGACCGTTAACAAAATAACGTTTTGCTTGGTAAGATAGCACTCTAACTACCACGTCCGGTGTTTTTAAATATTTAGCAAATTGATTGCGTAAATATTTATTGGTCTCAGCAAGTGTTTTTCCGGCAATATGAACTTGACCTACGAGCGGTAATTGAACATTTCCTGTGGAGTCAATTGGGTATCCAAATGCTTTAATATCACTAGAAGAACCTTGAACAGGGGGAGTAATTTCAGGATAAGCCCAAAGTTGAATAGATAAGACATCTCCAGGACTTAAGCGATATTGATAAAAAGGGGTATGAAATAAAGCGCTTATATTTCCTTGCGGTCGCAAATATTCAGAACTGATTTTTGGAATATTGTTTTGGGTGAGTTGAACTACCGAAACTTCTGCGCCTTGAGCTGTTTTAAAAGTTCCCTGTTCGGGTAAGTCATAAGTTTGTAAGCCTGAGGTGACTGCACATCCTGTAAACGAAAGTGAAATGGCTAAAAATAATAATGTGCTTTGATGCTTCACATTCAAACCCTTTATTGTTTGTAATCCAATGATACTTTGCATGAAGATATTGGATTGTAGTCTATAATTAACCCAAATCATACTTTATTTGCCGAGCAGTGATTGTATATTTCGAGAAAATTTTGTTTAAAGTCTGCTATATTAACGTAGTAGGTCGTATCCATGATGTTTGTCCATTTAGATCTAAATGGTTAGGTTTTATATATGTTTCAACTTGAACAATTAAAAATATCAATTATCGGCTTAGGGTATGTTGGGCTGCCTTTAGCTGTTGAATTTGGTAAACATAAACCTACAATAGGCTTTGATATAAACCCGCAACGGATACGAGAGTTACAAAGTGGCCATGACCATACCTTAGAAGTTGCTTCAGACGAGCTGAAACAAGTAGAACATCTCTCATACACTGCAGATATCAATGATTTAAAAAATTCAAATTTCTTTATAGTTACTGTACCTACACCAATCGATGACTTTAAACAGCCAGACCTGACCCCGCTTATAAAAGCATCCCAAAGCATTGCTAAAGTTCTAAAAAAAGGCGATATCGTTGTTTATGAGTCAACGGTTTATCCTGGTGCGACAGAAGAGGTTTGTATACCTGAATTAGAAAAACATTCGGGTTTAAATTTTAATAAAGATTTCTTTGTTGGTTATAGTCCAGAACGTATTAATCCTGGTGATAAACAACGACGTGTCACTAATATTTTAAAAATTACCTCAGGTTCGACTCCAGAGGTCACTGACTATGTTGATCAAGTATATAATTTAATTATTGAGGCGGGTACACATAAGGCCCCGAGTATCAAAGTCGCTGAGGCTGCTAAAGTCATTGAAAATACACAAAGAGATGTGAATATCGCTTTAATCAATGAGTTAGCTCTGATTTTTAATAAAATGGGTATCGATACAGAAGATGTACTCAAGGCAGCAGGTACAAAATGGAATTTTTTAAACTTTAGACCTGGTTTAGTTGGTGGTCATTGTATTGGTGTTGACCCGTATTATTTAACGCATAAAGCACAGTCAATTGGTTTACATCCAGAAATTATTTTGGCAGCTCGTCGTTTAAATGATCGTATGGGTGAATATGTTGCAACCCAATTGATCAAAGAAATGGTAAAGCAGCGCATACAAGTGGTAGGTGCTCGTATATTAATTTTAGGTTTGAGCTTTAAAGAAAACTGCCCTGATATCCGGAACACCAAAATTGTAGATATGGTGAAAGCACTAAAGGAATACGATTTAGATCTTGATATTTACGATCCTTGGGTGGATAGTGCCGAAGTTGAGGGTGAGTATGGCTTAGCTCCGGTTACGGAATTAAAGCAAGATCATTATGATGCAATAGTTATTGCTGTTGCCCATGATCAGTTTAAAGCAATGTCGAGTCAGGAGCTCATTGCATTAGGCAAAGAGAAACATGTTTTATATGACTTAAAATATGTTTTAGATAAAGAACAAAGTGATATTCGACTGTAAAAATTACTAGTTATTAGCATAGGAATTTTATGAAAATTTTAGTCACTGGTGGTGCAGGTTTTATTGGTTCTGCCGTCATTAGAAATATTATAAAAAATACTCAAGATGAAGTATTAAATATAGATAAATTAACATATGCAGGCAATTTAGAATCATTGTCTGAAATTGATATGGATCCACGATATCAATTTGCACAAGTTGATATTTGTGATAGTGAGCGTTTAACAGAAATTTTTAAAATTTTCCAACCGGATGCTGTGATGCATCTAGCAGCCGAGTCACATGTTGATCGCTCTATTGATGGTCCAGCTGAGTTTATTACAACAAATATTGTGGGCACTTATACATTATTAGAGGTTGCACGTAAGTACTGGCTACAATTAAATGAAGAAAAGAAAGCCTCTTTTAAATTTCATCATATTTCAACAGATGAGGTTTATGGTGATTTAGAAGGTACAACAGATCTATTCACTGAAACGACATCTTATGCGCCAAGTTCGCCGTATTCAGCAAGTAAAGCAAGTTCTGATCATTTAGTTCGTTCTTGGCATAGAACATATGGTTTACCAACGGTAGTAACGAATTGTTCAAACAATTACGGTCCATACCACTTTCCAGAAAAGCTCATTCCACTAGTGATCTTAAATGCGCTGGATGGTAAGGCTTTACCGATTTATGGTAAAGGTGATCAGATCCGTGATTGGTTGTATGTCGAAGATCATGCCAAAGCTTTATATAAAGTTGTGACTGAAGGTAAAGTTGGAGAAACCTATAATATCGGTGGTCATAATGAAAAACAAAATATAGAAGTTGTGAAAACAATTTGTAAAATTTTAGATGAATTAAAACCACAAAATAATCATCAACCTTATGAGACATTAATCACTTTCGTAAAAGATCGTCCAGGACATGATTTACGTTATGCAATTGATGCCTCAAAAATTGCAAAAGATTTAGGCTGGAAGCCTGAGGAAACATTTGAAACAGGTATTAGAAAGACTGTTGAGTGGTATTTAAATAATTTAGAGTGGTGCCGCCGGGTACAAGATGGCAGTTACCAAAGAGAAAGATTAGGTGTAAGTGCATAATGAGTACAAAAGGTATAATTTTAGCAGGTGGTTCTGGGACACGTTTGTATCCGATCACAAAAGGCGTTTCAAAACAACTGTTACCAATTTACGATAAGCCAATGGTTTACTATCCATTGTCTGTTTTGATGTTGGCTGGTATTCGTGAAGTTCTTATTATCAGTACGCCAGACGATATAGATGGCTTTAAGCGATTATTGGGTGATGGTTCACAATTCGGTGTTGAATTAAGTTATGCCGTTCAACCAAGTCCGGATGGTTTAGCTCAAGCATTTATTATTGGCGAAGAGTTTATTGGCAAAAGTAATGTTTGTTTAGTACTTGGCGACAACATTTTCTATGGTCAAGGTTTTACGCCAATGCTACGCCAAGCTGTGGCCCGTCAAAAGGGTGCAACCGTATTTGGTTATCAAGTCAAAGATCCTGAACGTTTTGGTGTTGTTGAGTTTGATGAGGAAAAACGAGCAGTTTCATTAGAAGAAAAACCAAAACATCCAAAATCGAATTTTGCGGTTACGGGTCTTTATTTTTACGATAATGATGTAGTGAAAATTGCAAAACAAGTAAAACCATCAGATCGTGGTGAACTTGAAATTACGACAGTGAACCAGATGTATCTAGACCGTGGTGATCTCAATGTTGAGTTACTTGGACGTGGTTTTGCCTGGTTAGATACAGGAACACATGCAAGCTTACTTGAAGCAGCACAGTTTGTTGAAACTATTGAAAAACGTCAAGGTTATAAAGTGGCTTGTCTTGAAGAAATTGCACTTCATAATGGTTGGTTGACGAAAGCTCAAGTATTAGAAATCGGCCAAAGCATGAGTAAGAATGATTATGGTCAATATTTGATTTCTTTGGTAACCGAATAACATGAGCCTTGTAAAATTAATTGACTTGCCGAGTTTTGGTGATGAACGAGGTGGTTTAGTTGCGATTGAGTCTAATCAGTCAATTCCTTTTGATGTGAAACGTTTGTATTACATCTTTAATACGTCACAAAAACCGCGTGGCTTTCATGCTCATATTGATTTAAAACAAGTTGCAATATGTTTGAAAGGTAGCTGTAGATTTATTCTGGATAATGGTTCTACTAAAGAAGAAGTTGTTTTAGATAACCCGACCCAAGGTTTGGTTATTGAAGGATTGATCTGGCGTGAAATGCATGATTTTTCAGAAGATTGTGTATTACTAGTTTTAGCAAGTGAACACTTTACAGAGCAAGATTATATTCGAAATTACGATGAGTTTCTGCATGTAGTAAATCAGCCTTATATTCATCCATTATCCGATGTTAAATCTAAAAATATTGGTCAAAAAACAAAAGTTTGGCAATATAGTGTGATTTTCCCACAAGCGGTTATTGGGGAAAATTGTAATATTTGTGCGCACACTATGATTGAAAATGATGTGCAAATTGGTAATAACGTCACAATTAAATCAGGTGTGTATGTATGGGATGGGATTACATTAGAAGATAACGTTTTTGTTGGTCCTAGCGTTACTTTTACAAATGATAAGACTCCCCGTTCAAAGCAATACCCCGATGAGTTTCTAAAAACTATAGTTGAACAAGGTGCAAGTATTGGCGGTAATGCTACCATTTTACCAGGCATAAGAATTGGTCGAAATGCATTAGTTGGTGCAGGTGCAGTAGTAACTAAAGATGTTCCGGAAAATGCAATTGTAGTAGGAAATCCTGCAATTATTAAAGGCTATGTGAAATAATGATTCCTTTCTTAGATTTAAAAAGTATAAATAGTCAATATCGTGCAGAACTCATTGAGGCTTGTACTCGTGTCATAGACTCTGGTTGGTACATAGGTGGAAATGAGCTAGCTCAATTTGAACAAAACTTTGCGGAATATTGTGGAGTAAAATTTGCAATTGGAGTTGCAAATGGTTTAGATGCCTTGATTCTTACGCTTCGAGCATGGAAAGAGTTGGGGAAACTAAATGATGGTGATGAAGTAATCGTCCCATCAAATACATACATTGCAAGTATTTTAGCAATCACTGCAAATAACCTAACTCCAGTTTTAGTTGAACCGGATATTAATACTTATAATATCGATCCAAGCAAGATTGAGGCTGCAATTACTCCAAAAACGAAAGTAATCTTACCTGTTCATTTATATGGGCAATTAGCAGAAATGCCTGCAATCATGGCAATTGCTAATAAATATAATCTACTTGTTTTAGAAGATTCAGCTCAATCACATAGTGCTGAAATTAATGGAATAAAAGCTGGAAACTGGGGAGATGCTTCTGGTTTTAGTTTTTATCCTGGTAAAAATTTAGGTGCATTAGGGGATGCTGGTGCTGTAACCACTAATAATGAAGAACTTGCACAAATGTTACGTGCTCTTCGTAATTATGGTTCTCATGAAAAATATAAAAATTTAGTACCTGGTGTAAATAGTCGTCTTGATGAAATTCAAGCTGCCATGCTAGATATTAAATTAAAATATTTAGATCAAGAAATAGCCCATCGTCGTAAAATTGCGCAATTATATTTGCAGCATATAGTTAATCCTTTAATCCAATTACCCTTAGCTCAGAAAAATGCTGAAGAGTATCAGCAACACGTTTGGCATTTATTTGTGATTCGTACTGAGCATCGCGAGGCTTTACAAAAATACTTGGCTGAACAAGGGGTACAAACTTTAATTCATTATCCTATCCCACCTCACAAGCAACAGGCTTATAAAGAATGGAATGATTTAAGTTATCCTGTATCTGAAAAAATTCATGCAGAAGTGATGAGTTTACCTATTGGCCCTACACTAAGCGTGGAAGAGGCTGAGAAAGTAATTCAGATTTGTAATAATTTTAAAGTCTAAAATGAATTTACTAAAAACAAGTGTACTAAATGGCGTGGCTGTTTTAATTAAAACGGCCACGATGTTTATTTTAAATAAGATTTTAGCTATTTATGTTGGCCCAGCTGGTTATGCAGCTATTGGGCAGTTCCAAAATTTTATACAAATGGTAACAACCTTCGCCGGTAGTGCAATTAATACTGCAGTTATTAAATATACGGCTGAGTATTATGAAGATGAAACCAAACAACGAAATATATGGAAAACAGCGGGAAGTATTGTCTTGCTTTTTAGCTTAATTTTTTCCTTAATTATTCTAATTTTTCAAAAACAACTTTCAATTTATATTTTTCATACAGATCTTTATCAAACGGTTTTTGTTTGGTTTGCTGTATTTCTGACATTTTTTACTTTTAATGCACTTTTTTTAGCGATTTTAAATGGGAAAAAAGAAGTTTTAAGATTAGTTATTGCAAATATTATAGGTAGTATCTTTTCTTTAGCTGTAACGAGTCTCTTAGCAATAAAATATAGTTTATATGGTGCTTTGGTTGCTCTTTCAATTTATCAATCATTAGCTTTTTTAGTGACTTTATTCTTATGTTATAAAGCTGACTGGTTTAAGCTAAGTTATTTATTTGGAAAAATAGATAAAGTTATTGCTAAAAAATTTGTAGCCTTTGTCTTTATGGCGCTGGTTAGTGCTGTTTGTGTTCCTCTTTCCCAAATGGTTATTCGAAGTTATTTAACACATGAATATGGTGTAACTTATGCAGGATATTGGGAAGCAATGATTCGCCTAAGTGCAGCATATTTAATGTTGGTAACGACAACATTAGGAGTTTATTACTTGCCTAGACTCTCTGAACTTTCAGAAATTAGGGAGATAAAAGCAGAAGTTTACCTCGGATATAAATTTATATTTCCGTTAGCTGCTATAGGCGGGTTTTTCGTCTATTTTCTTAGAGATTGGATTATTACATTATTATTTACTAAAACCTTTATGCCTATGCGAGATTTGTTTTTATGGCAAATGATAGGTGATTCTCTAAAAATCGGTAGTTGGATACTTGCCTATTTAATGTTGAGTAAGGCGATGACCAGATTATTTGTGACAACTGAAATTTTGTTTGCAATTACTTCAATTTTATTAACTTATGCATGTACTCATATGTTTGGTTTTGAAGGGGTATCTATAGCTCATTTAGTTAATTATGGAATGTATTGGCTTATAGTAGGTTTTTTTGTTTTTAGAGTTTTAAAGGAAAAAAATTAAGCGATGAATAAAGTAAATCCACCTTTAGTTTCGATTGTTATACCCTGTTATAACCATGAAAATTTCGTACAAGACTGTATTCAAAGTGTATTAGATCAGACCTATCAAAATATAGAATTAATTATTATTGATGATGGTTCAAAAGATGATTCAGTTTTAAAAATTAAGCAAATGTTGGACAAATGTGAAAAACGATTCTTTCGTTTTGAATTTAGATATAGACCAAATAAAGGCTTAAGTGCAACATTAAATGAAGCATTAGAATGGTGTCAAGGTGAATACTTAGCGCCATTTGCTTCAGATGATATAATGTGTAACTTCCGAATTGAAAAACAAGTAGAGCATTTTAGTAAAATTACTAATGAGAATGTGGATGGGGTGTTTGGAGGTTATTATTTAATTGATAACTCCAATAAAATATTAACTCAAGTTGTTGGTGAATATAGGGAATTTAATAATACCCAAATTATTATGCATCAATTTGAATTGCCGGCACCTACTGCATTATTAAGGCTTTGTAAAGTTAAAGATGTAGGTGGATATGATCCTAATATAAAAATTGAAGATTGGTATATGTGGTTAAAATTAACAGAAAAAGGTAGAAAACTAATTTATATACCTGAAGTCTTATGCTATTACCGAAGTCATCCTACAAATTCTTCAAAAAATCTTCAATTTATGTATGATGAAAGCTTTAAACTACTGAATTTATTTAAAGATAATAAAGACTATTTACGTGCAGTTAAAAATATTGAAGGGCATAAAGTTACAGATGATTTAAATGTTAACACTGTACTTGCTATTAGTGGAGCTTGCAGAATTGTTAGAAATTATCCAACGGAAATTTTTTCTAGAAATATATTGCGCTTTATATATTACTGTTTTAAAGGTCTGAAAAAATGGTTTTCTTCATAGAATTATTCGTTTTTCATCATGTTGTGCGATAAAAATTACTGGCATTTAAATTGGGTTTTTGAGTAAAGAGGTTTTTAATGAACTGTGATATTTCAATAATTATTCCTGTTTATAATGCAGAGAAGTTTATTTTAAAAACTTTAGACTCAATAAAAAATCAATTAATTGATAGAAATAAATATGAAATTATATTAATTAATGATGGATCTACTGATTTATCAGAAAATTTAATATTAACTTATATTGATTTAAATAAAGAAATCAATATAAGTTATTTTTATAAGAAAAATGGGGGGTTAAGTAATACAAGGAATTTTGGTATTAGAAAAGCATCAGGGAAATATATTTGGTTTTTTGATGCAGATGATTTAATGGAGCCAGGGTGCTTAAAAAAAATCTTTAAAACCCTAGATAATGAATTGGGAATTGATTTTCTAGGATTAGGCATTCGCGATATT
>NZ_JBIUCP010000035.1:0-44991 GCF_044538765.1 Acinetobacter sp. ABJ-A23_2 | reverse complement strand
CATAAAAAAACTACCGAATCCTATTGCCACCCATGATATTAGCTTAGATATAAAACTATTTTCTTTAAAAAAGAATGGGAAAGTCCATTTTTTAATATCTATTTTTCTCAACCATGATAAATACCAAGGAAAAGTTAATGCGAATATAAAAGAACTTATTAATACACTAACAAAGGAAGGCCTTTTATAAAATTCAGACCCACTCATCTTAAAAAACAATATCCAAAAAATCACTTCTAGAGTACATAGCAAAATACATAAGTAAACATAAAATTTACTCTTCGGATTAGTGATAAAAATTGGTGTCAGTATCCAAATTGGATATATAAAACCAAATATAAGTCTAAAACCATACAAGTCATGCTTACCCTCTAATAAATAATATCTAGGAAATACTATTATATAATAAATAAAAAATAGAATAAGACTTAAATATTCCACTCGATCGACATCATTACAATCAGAGCTTCCTATCACATTCTTAAATACAAAATACCCAATAAAATAAGTAATATAAAAATTAATTAGGTAAATTATTGAGGAGTAATAGTTTTCAAAGTTAATAAGCCCATACAAAACCAAAGATAACAACCAAATTAATCCAAAAATAAAGAAACCTTTAATAATAATAAAAATTGAAGATTTCTTTCTAATAATTGATGAATTAATCATGGCTTACAGCCTTGTGCTATTGTATATCCCATTTCTATACAACCATATTTTACGCGGCTATTATAATCCAATAAGTTAACAGGATTATTAGGAAATTTCTTAGGCACCCAAGTTTGAGGTACAAATAACTTAGAATTTTTAAAATACTTTTCATGTATAGGTTGCAATAGTTTTTGCTCTTGCTGCATTTGACTAATATTCCAAGCAACTATATCCGTTACTTTACCATCATAAAGCTGTTTGAAATTGTTGTAGCCAGCTTTCATTAATGCATAACCAGCCTCAGATCTCCAGTTATAAACATCCAACAAATTGACAGAACCTGCAGAAGTTATCGAACTAATAACACCACCTATTGCAAAGGTTGCTCCTGAATATGCTCCTTCCGCTCCTAAGCCCACAATAGCTGCTCGAGATGTTTCATTAGCCACTCTAAACCATTCAGCTCCCGTTTTAGCATACATTGCACTAAAAAAATCAGCTCTTAAATCAATATCATTTATCATGCCATACCAATTATTAACATCTTTAAATATATTTTTTAATACAAGCTCCCTACTCCGAATCTGATCAGCTTTTAAATTAGCCATTGCTGGAGAATTTATTCCATAAATTTGATTAAAATCATTTCCAGCGTAATCTAATGCTGCTTTAAGCATATTATTACAATCTCGACTTCGAGCTGTATTATTACAAACGGTTGCCAGTTCTAGATCATTAGTTTTAGAAAGATTCTGATAATTTTGTATAATAGTATCGCAATTTGAAGATGTTACTTTACATTTTGCTAAATCTGCAACAAATTTCGCTTTACTATAATGAGTTAGATAATTGTTCTGTATAGCAATATCAGCAGAATTAGCTGCTGTATTTACATCATAACCAGCATATGCAGATACTACACCAGCAACGACTTTCCCTACATTTTTAATTTTTACTTTTTCCTCATCATTATATTCAATTCCATTGATAGGTTTAGGCATTAAACTAGCAACAATTTCACCAATTCCAGCTCCTATTGCTCCTGCTTCGCAACTAGATTTAGTTGCGGCTGCGGCAGCACATCCAGCTGCGGCATGAGCAATCTTATGTATTGTATATTGTAATATTGTTGGATCTGACTTATATAAACTATCTCCAATTTGGCTAGCTAATTCCCCCTGTAAAGCTCCTGCAAGACCTGAAAGTAGAGCAACTTTAAGATTTTCCTCTAAATCACCGCCCTTAATAGCTGTTTGTACTAGAGTCGAACCAACAGAACTGGTTATATTATTTATCAGTCTATCAGGTAACATTGTACTATCTGGTTTTAAATTTAAAGCAGAACCAACTTGGCTCATTAAGCCAGCAGTAACAACAGATGTTGCTAAATTCTTAATTGAATCTTTACTACCTAAATCTTTAAGCGTTTTCCCTATATTTCCACCATTATTAATTAAACTTACACTTGCTTGGGTTGCTAAACTTGTAACAGCTGCATTTGCCATAGCACCTAGAGCAGATGGAACGATTGCTCCTGCTGCTGTCGTAGTCACACCAGCAGCACCAATCATACTCGCACCAAGCCCAACAGTAGTACCACTTGCAGCCGCACCTCCTGCTGCACCAGCCGCAGCGGCTGTACCTGAACCCATCGTAACTATCGTTACAATGATGATGATAATCGCTGCACCAGCTCCAGTTAACCCTTGTGACTTATAATCCCAGTCCTTTTGGGTAAGAAGCACTTGTTGCCAATCTACATCTTTACGATTAACTAACTCTTTTAAGTAAGCATTTCCGGGCTGATTTGCCAGTTTTAAAATTTCATCTCGTAATTCAACTTTATTCGCATCTTTTTCACTAATAGGAACTTGGACTACTAAACCACCTGCAGCATTAATGGTTGGTAAAACAGGCCCATTAAATCTTGGCAATTGAGCTGTTTCGGTAATTGACCCTTTATCTTGCATCGATTGCCAAACCACGGAGTTCTTTTCTTTTTTTACGAGATCTGTAATAGATGTTTTCGCAGCAATTAGCTCTAACTTACCACCAGCTTCAATTGATGCACCTTTTAAATACTCAAACTCTGTTCCAACAAGTCTGGTATCAAACCCCGATTTAGTGCCAATGTAATCAGCTTTTAAGGTTGCAGGTAATTCACTCACTTGAGTACGTGTTGCATTGGTTTTAGAGGTATTGTATTTAATACCACCAAATGTAGATTTTTTAACAGTGTCAACATTACTATTAGAAGTTTCTTTTACCGTGTAAAAGTTAAGATTTCCACCTGAATTAATCGTAATTTTTCCACCATCTGCAGTGAAACGACCTGAGTAAATATCAATATTATTATCTGGATTTTTAGCATCTACAGATGGATCTAGTTTTTTGGTTTCAATAAAAATATTTTTTCCAGAAATATCAACTGAAGCTGCATTAGTATCATTACTCTCCGCTACAGTCGTAATATATTTTTTCTTTAAACCACCCCAAGATTTTTTCTTTTCCGTCGTTGTCGTTAGGTCATAACTCTGTTCAGCTGCAGCATCGAATAAAATACTTTTATTTGACTCTATTTTTACGTCACCATTTTTGGATGTAATACCAGTAGCCTGTAAAATCAAGTTATCATTTTTTGTTTTTCCTACAGTCCTTATATTAACCCCTTTATCACCATTAATAATCGTAGGGCTAACTAATGTTCGCATACTATAATTATCATCATTTTCATTTCCTTTATCATAGAAATCTGTATGGCCATCAATAATAATACTTGCATTTAATATTCTTGGCTGTGGATTAGACTCAGTAATGATTGTAGATTTATATTGTTCGGCTAAAACACCACTTGCTTCTAAATTAACCTGTCCCAATTGAGCAGAAATATTTCCACCACTAATAGATAATCCTTTAGCAGAAGTAGCATTTATATTTCCTGATTTTGAAGTTAATTTAGCTTCAGTATGCTCTGAACCACTTACTCCTGTAGTTAATAATTCTTTTGATTTTATTTCTGACTTTTTTTCGGCCTCCAATTTAGAAATTAATTTTTCTAACTCTTGAACTTTTACACTTTCATTCAAAATTTTATATTTTTTAATTTCTGCTTTATAAGAACTTAGTAAAGTCCCTATAGAACCTACTGAAGGCAAGAAACCTACTATATCATTATTAATCACCATAGCATAAGTATCACTCGCTCCCTCTGATGAAAATGATTGTATATAAGCATTTTCATAGAAAAAGATATTACTTACATCTACATTCGATAAAGCACCAGCACTATATTCTCCATTTGAACCATCAAACAAATATGACATAGCTGCTTCAAGACTATTTTTTGTTTTTTTTATATTTTCAAGTAGTGTTTTTCTTTCTTGAAATTCTTTACTGTTAGATAGAATATTTATACTTTTATCAATTTCCTTAATATTGTTTTCCATACTAATTATATTTGTTGCATCAGCAGAACTATTTTTTAATGTATTTTTTATTCCATCAATCAGCACATCATCTTTACTTGAAATGATCTTAATATCTTTTTGTGCAGTTAACTGTGAACCTTGAATATCAACTTTAGCACCCTCTAAATTGATACCGCCATTAGCTGTATCCAACTTAACAACTTGTTCTGATCCATTCCCCGCAGTCCCCCCATATCCTTTTAAAGTCAAAGTACCAGCTTTAGAAACGAGCTCGATATCACCAACCGCCTTTAAGCTGTAAGCTTTTGGATCAATGGTTAAGTTAGAATTGCTTTGAATTGTTAAATCACCATTCAAGCTATTTAACTTTGTATCATTCTTGAGTAAATCACTTCCGACTGCATTTAAGTTCAATCCAGTCTGGCCTGTAATAAAACCGCCCGCCTCTAATAAAACAGCTCCACCCATTAAATTTGTATTTTTTAATACCTGATTTCCTGTTGCGGTTACAGAGGTTACCCCTTTAGAAGTTAAATTGGTTACTTTATCTGCAATCAGTAGAGGCGATGGAGTATTTTCTCTATTGCTATAAACTGAAAGGCCAGAGCTTACTGCCAGATGCTGATCTGATGTAGCATTCACGCCCTGTAAAGTCAGTAAATCTTTTGCATAGAGTTCGGTATTACCTTTTGACGTCAATACGCTATCTGTAATCATACTCATGCCTGCTCTACTATTGATCGCAAGTTTACCAACCGTAGAGCTTAGATCTGTATTTTGGATTTTAATATCGGATTTGCTATTTTCTATCGAAACGATTTGTCCCTTTAGAACATTATTTACCGTTTTAAATTGGCCCTTATTTCCAGTAATAATTACATCAGTATTCGCCTTTAAATTTATTCCATTATTACTCGAAACCAATATATCACCCTGATTCGCATTAACTTGTACCGATTGCAAGTTAACAGTGCCATCCCCAATCGAGCCAAGCGTTACGCCTTTTAAACCACTAATAACAGTCTGATCAGTTGTTAGTTCATCTTTATCAGCCGCAGGCATCGCCTTGCTTGTCTGGGTCGAGTTTAAATTTATATTTTTATTCGCGAGTATAGAAATCTTTCCAGCCGAAGATGTGGCCTTTAAGCTATTTGCAGCAACTCCACCAGCAAGTGCGGTTAAATTAATATCACCTTGAGCCTTGAGTGCCTGACTTAAAACAAGATCAGCAATTTCAGAACTCACATCAATATTCTTTTGTGAAGTCAGTGCACTATTGAGTGCTATTTGATTGGCATGTAATTGAATACTATCTTTATTGGAAATTTCTTTTGCTGTAACGGTTAAATTATTGGCTGCATCCAGCTGAACCAGACCTGTAATAAGCGGAAGTGCTTTGTCAGCATTGTTCCAGACTAGATCACGTCCACTGTAGGCTTTAATGTTTTTGACACGTGTTGCAGCGTTTTCAAGTGAAAATCCAAGATTCTTTAGATTTAAATCTCCTGAACTATATAGGTTTAAATCTTTACCTGCATAAATCGTTCCCCCTTGGAGATCAATCAGATTTTGGGTATTAGCCGAATTTGCTTGTAGGTTGATTGAACCTAATGATGCCTGTATATGGTTCTCTGTAAATGATAACTTACCGTTACTTAAAACATTTAAATCTTGGGCAGCAATCAGTTTTGCGCCTTTGGCTGCAACTAAGTCTTTTTGTACTTGTATGCTTGCTGTACCACGGTTACTTTTGAGTTCCGATCCCGCTGCAAGATTGATATTCGCTGCATCAATATAGACATCTCCACCTTGTGAGTCATCCATAATGCGGGTATCAGCGGCGAGATTGATATTACCTTTAGCATTAACGATTAAAGGAGAGGAAGCCAAGCTGCCATTATTAATGATAATTTCTTTAGCATTTAGATTCAGGTTATTACCCGAATCGAGATTTAGCATGCTATTACTATTAATACTGCCTGATGAATTGATATCGGCAACTGCACCTGTACCTGTTGTTTGTACACTTACTAAACCTTGTGTTTTACTGGTCGAACTGATTGTGCCACTGTGTTCAATTTTTCCGGCACTGGTAATCACCAGATTATTGACTGCCTGAATAGTCCCTGCGTTAGTCACGCCCAAACCTTTTTCAGTTCCCATCAAATAGATATTATTAGCATACATCCCACCCAATGCTTTAACATCTACGGCTAATGTTGGCGCAGTCCCCGTTCCTGTTTTAGCTGTAACATCCTGTAAATCTGCACTGACATTATTTGCCCCAGCAATGACCTGAATATCATTTTTGGCACGAAGTTCAGCACTAAGTTCTAATGCACGGGCATAGAGATCCACATAATTTGCATCGTTATTATTTCCCCCCAAGCCAAATTTAGAATTAGGGTTTGCTGAAACCGTAATTTTACCTTGGTCAACCGTAAACTGCTTGATACTTCCATCAGCATTTAACTGCGGTTTACCAGTAGTGAAAATTGCTTTATTGGCATTAATAAAGCCACCACCTTTAATGTTGATACCAGATGGGTTGGCAATAATGACATCCGCCATTTGCCCTGCAACTTCCAAGTTCCCTTCAAAGCGTGAAGCTGCTGCCGAATTTACTTCATTTAAAATAATTCGTGCTTCACCTGTAGCCAAAAATGGGTTGGCAGACACATTACCGACGGTTTGAGTAGCAGCACCTTGGCGACTGTTGTTCAATACAGCACCTTCAGCCAGTACATCAAATTGTTTATATATATTATGAGATACACCGTTTTTTGGCGTTTGTATATTGACCACAGGAACAACTGCCCCCTGAGCATTTCTTCCGGCAGCAATAACTGCTCTATTCGCAGCATTTGCAGCCCCATCTGCTACAATATCGGCATATACAGGTGCTAAAGGCATCCATAGGCTAATACTGGCAACCAGAGCCTTGACTTGCCAGAGTTGATGAAACGCCTGAGATTCAGTGTGATCAATATTATTCTGTGCACTTGCTTCGGTTTGGCCCGATGTTTTGGTTTGGCTTTTTACATTTTCAGCCACGGCCACAAACATTTGACGTGCTTTGCTATAAATAATGCGATAACTATTCTTGTTCATGAATTAAGTCTTTTCTAAAGTAAATTAATAAGAAAGATTGATACTAAAACCGGTAATCCAGTCTTTTTTTATGCTGTCAGGTGCAATAAGCCCCCGACCTGTAAAGGCATCCAGATAAAAACTATTTTGATAGGTACGTAACCCTAAAACACTTCCGAGTAAATAACGCTGACCCGGTATACTATTGCGGCCATTTACCCAGCCCTGATCGACCGCCACATAAAACTGGGTATTAAGCACAGGAGTGTTCAGGCTAATTTCTTGCTGTAAATATTGCCCGTTATCTCCAGAAAGCATAAGTTCGCCATCAAAACCGCGTACGCTATATCTTCCACCGATATAAAAACGGTCATTAGGTACTAAAATTTTAGGAGCATATTGACCACGCCAGTTAAGGCGGTATTGCGCTGGAGTCTCCAACAAAAGAAAAGGCATGGTAAAACGTAGGTCAGCATTCCAAAGTGGAGCACGGGAGTAACCTTCTACAGCAAGATGTTTACCATTAATATCGGTAATATTTTCTTCTGGTGCAGTCAGTGCATTTATTCCCATACCATGACGATAATCAATGCTGCCATCTAATACTGCATTTCCTAAATATTGGCGGTGCTGGAGTCCCAATACCCAACCTGAAGTTTTACGGTGTAAGACATTAATCTCAATATCATTTAGAAAACTTTGACTTTCTTTATGATAGAGCTTGCCATATACGCTGGTTTTATGTTGACCACTACGACTGATGACACGAGAGAGATTCAGGTTAGCTTGTTGACTATTACCATGATAGATAACAGAATATTTAGGAGTAAAAGTTCCTTGTCTATATTGATAATCGTTATAGCTAACACCTAAATCATAATAGCCCACAGGCAACTGATAACTAATGAAGTAACTTCGATTTAAGTTTTCATGAAAATCATCTAATGAATGACTTACGTTTAACGATAAAATATCATTTAAATGAAATGGGTTATTAACGCCTACACCTATATTACCCATATAGGTTCCAGTTTCCTGATTACCTGAGTTATCTACACTTAAATTAAAATTAACCTTTTGCAGTGGTTGTAGTTTAAGTATTAAGTCAGTAAAGCCCGTTAATTCTTTATCTGTAGAAACTGCTGGAGTAAGTTGCATATCTACAGCATAAACACGTTTTAAATTTTCCAGTCCCTGATCTAATTTTTTCAGATTAATAATATCGCCAGCTTTAAACGGTAATCCTGTTTTAAGCTGTAATGATGATATTTTTCCTTCTTGTATAATGACCTTATTCAAACGGCCAATTTGTACACTTAAGTATAAATTACCCTGATTTAAATCTTGAGGGTTCACGACAATTTGACTAGTAATAAAACCCTTCTTTAAAAGCTCATTTTGAGCATAGTTCACGATGTTATGTAGGCTTTGCGTGCCAATACATTTTCCTAAAACAACCTGTGGGTGTTTTTGAATAGCTTTTACTACAAAATCAAATTGCTTTAAGTCAGCAACAGATTGATCTTTTAACGGTAAAAGACTAATTTTTTTAACCGCTACACAGGGACTCTCCTCAACAACCAGATGTTTAAAGTCCTGCGAAGATTTGCTGTTCTGATAAGGAGTTTGCTGAGTAAGTTGGTCTTGTAATTGCTGACTCAGCTCTTTGAGTCGTTGCTCTTGTAATACCTGACCTGGTAAAGAGACATCTTCAATGGCATAAACATATTGATTAAAACCTGCAAAAAAAATAATGGAAAAAGTTATAAAGTTTTTATTTAACATCTAATATACAGAATAGTACGTATAAAAATTTTATTTTACACAAAAAAACAAACTATTCAATTTTCACTACTTTTACAAACGATTATTTTTTAACCAAAAAGTTAAATGTTTTATTTAATTGAATAGATATATATAATAATCATTCAAGATTAATTAGTATAAAAATATAATTAATTATAAATATTCATTTTCACTTCTAATTCAATTAAAAGTTAATTTTAAAATTTAATAGTTAATTATTATTCCTCCCAAAACCTCTCCACCACCACATCTCGTTCATCCAAACTATTTGAGCTTAAAGCCTGTAGCAGCAAACCATCTATAAGGTTTAAAACCATGTCGGCATCGAATTTTGGCTCGCGAGTTTCTCCACTAAAAATCAGGTCAAAAATTTCATGGCGTAGCCATTTTCGATATTCAACCGCCATACGGTAGGACTGTGGGTAAAGCAGTTTTATTTCAAAAATGGCTTTAAGTAAAAGGTTATACAGGCTATTTAAATTGGTATGTAAAACAATAATTTCTTTGAGTTTATCTTTTGAAGTGTAGTAACGGTTTGAATAAATAATGGCAAGCACTTCTTCTCTGAGCAGGCTTTTTTGAAAGGCAATGCACATTTCAATTAAACCCTCTTTCGAGCCAAAATATTTATAAAACGTGGATTTGGTGATTTGGGCTTCTTTAGCAATTAGGTCAACCCCTGCTGTGTGAAACCCGTAAGTTATAAATAGGCGTATAGCAGTTTGCACAACATGTAGTTTTTTCGAAGATATTTCTAAATTTGGCATAGTTTTACCGTTTTAAATTCTTGTTGTTTCTAAACGAGATAAAAAACCTGTGCCTTTTCTGGGAGAAAAAAAGGCACAGCAAAGCCGTAAAGACTGTGCTTGGCACATCTCAAGTTTTATTGTTGAAGCAAGTTTTTAGACGTAACGATTTAAAGCCTGAAAAGCCTTACGGCGGTCAAGCTGCTTTAAAGTGATTTAAGTGGTGTCGATATAGATTTTGACAGTGACTGCCAATAATTTATGAATGTGCATAGCCAACTCCTTCTTTTGGGAGTTCTGCCAAAGCATTATAAATTATGGTGGCAGAACGGAAGCGGGTTGACGGACTGGTTTCAACTCCAGCACACTCGAAAGTGTCCCACTCCCGTCCTACCGCTACGGGAGGGAACGAGGTGTGCACACAAAACTATTCCTCAGAAGAAATAGTCCTGATGTGGTTGAAATAGCGGTCCGTCAAAACCGACTGGCAATGTAGGCCAGCCCGCAAAGGATAGTATCCAAGCCACTTACAGTCAAGCATACAAAATGACATTTGCTTTAAATTAGATCATTAAAAAGTAAGGATAAATAGTTAAAATTTATTGTTAAATTTTTGTTTATAAAAATGCATAAAACAAAACGCTCTACTCGTGTCCCTGCTCAAATATCCGTTCTAATTAGCAATTCTTTTCGCCCTTTTGGGCTTTTCATGGCAACTTAAATGGAAATAAATAAATGACATTGCTAGCCATAGGATAAATCCCGAGGCTTTCGGTTCTTTCTTTCAATTGTTCTATAGAAAGCCCTGAAATGGGTTCACGCCCGCCCCACACGAGCAGACCTTTTTTAGCATAGTCTTCGAGTACTTCTATGGTTTTCCCATTTTTAAGCTCAATCAAAACATTTTTTTCTTTAACTGGATGTAGATGTGCATTTTCATCGGTAACGAACATGGTCAGGCTTATAGCTGTCGCTATTTGTTCTTGGTATGGCGCGACAATAATTCCATTACTAGCAACTGGCGTGATGCTCAGTTGGGAAAACTGCAAATCAGTTATAGCCTCTTGATTCGGAGCACGACCACTCCATATAAGAACGCCTTCAGGAAATGCGGCTAAAGGTTCTTGGCTGTCATTGATCTCTAGTATTTTTCCATTATCAAATTTAATAACCAGACTTTGTCCTGCATAGCGCGTTAACGCGCCATTTTGGTCAACAGTAAAAATTTTCATTTAATTTAATTCCACAACAGCCAAGCATTAAAGATCATAACGGTTAGCTATCGTTTTAAATTGGTATTTTTGTGAAGGTTTATTAGAAACAAGAGATTAGGTAATAACATAGGTAGGTTAAATTCATACTATGGCTCTTATTCTATATTTTTTGTATACCATTACTATTTATATAGCTATTTTT
Organism: Acinetobacter sp. ABJ-A23_2; assembly: GCF_044538765.1. Lineage (NCBI taxonomy): Bacteria > Pseudomonadati > Pseudomonadota > Gammaproteobacteria > Moraxellales > Moraxellaceae > Acinetobacter > Acinetobacter sp. ABJ-A23_2. The sequence continues at coordinate 33,851 of NZ_JBIUCP010000035.1, read as the reverse complement.
TATCAACACACAAAGGAATTTAATCTAAAAAATATTGAATATACTTTTTAAATCAATAATATACTAATCAAACATTAACTTATATAAGATAATCTGCCTAAGGTATATACTTTCATGATTTTTTTTTCTTAATCGATTAATATTTTTAACTTTAACTATTATTTTTCTACAAAGTACTGTTTATGCCGAAAATAGAACTATCAATATGGAAAAAGTTTCAGCAGCTGTTGCGAAAGGAGATGTAGAAGTCATTCACTTCATGGGCAATTCATATTTTGAGGGATTATATGGGAACCCTAAGGATTATAATAAAGCATTTGAATGGTATGAAAAATCGGCAAAACTTGGTTATACCAAATCACAAATTGCAGTAGCAGATATGTATTTTAATGGTTTTGGAACTAATAAAGATCCTGCCAAGGGGATTGAATGGCTTCAAAAAGCCATAAATAAAAATGATACAAATGCAATGGTCCTCTTAGCTATAATGTACTCTAAAGGTAATATCATTGAAAAGAATACTAAAAAGTATATTGAACTATTAAAGAAAGCAGATGCTCTTGGAAATTATGGAGCCACATCTCTATTAGGTGTTGCTTACCTACAAGGAAATGGCTTAGAAAAAAATCAAGATAAAGGGATTGAGCTTTTAACCAATGCATCTAATCATGGCAACACTGTAGCTCAATCAATGTTAGGTTCTATTTATTATCAAGGTAAATTAATAAATCAAGATTATACAAAAGCACTTACTTATTTATTAAAAGCCGCTGAATCTAATGATAATTCTGCTGAATTTCTACTAGGCTATATGTATGAAAAAGGACATGGCGTAGAAAAAGACAAAGTTAAGGCAAAAGAGTGGTATGAACGATCAAAAGCACATGGCAACAAGACAGCTGAATTAATGATTAATCTTTTATTTTTATCCTAATTATTAGGCAAATATTTAGATTCACTTGCTCTTTGCTGATTTCGGAGTATGATTGAGTAATCACTCAATTAAACTATTTGTATATGGCTCGTCCTCGTAGTGAAGATAAACGTAATGCAATTTTAAGCGCTGCTATTGAAACATTAGCAGAGCTTGGCGAACGTGCGTCTACCTCAAAAATTGCTAAAGTTGCTGGTGTGGCGGAAGGTACTTTATTTACCTATTTTAGTAATAAAGAAGAATTGCTTAATCAGTTATATCTTTCGCTAAAGGCTGAACTGCGTCAGGTCATGATGCTTAGTTACCCTGCCGATTCTGATTTACAAACACAAATGTCGCACATTTGGCAAAGCTATTTGGACTGGAGTTTAGAAGCTCCCCTTAAGCGTAAAGTGATGGCGCAGCTTTCAACATCGGAACAAATTACTGAGCAAAGCAAACAAATTGGTATGCAAACCTTTTGTGATTTTACTCAAAACATTCAAGAACGTATTAATGATGGCAAATTAAGAGATTATCCACCGTTATTTATTGCTTCGATTTTAGGTGCACTTGCCGAAGTTACACTTAATTTTATTGCCCAAGACCCTTCTCAAACCGAGCTTTATCGCAAATCTGGCTTTGAAGCGTTTTGGCATGCAGTTTCAATATAGATAAAAGAATAAGGATGCACGGCGTCCTTATTTTTAAACCAATTAATGAGTGAGTAAATACTCATTTAATTAAATCAGAATAAGTACTTAGCCCAAGTTCTTATTTGCACATATAGGTTTGTTCCAAATAAGGAAAAACAAGATGACGATTTCAAACACAACAGACTTGCCTTCTCCCTTAATGCCATCTCAGCAGCACAATGGCAAATTTAGAAATACGCGTCCGAACCAACACAAGCCTTCTTTTGGTAAAACACTTCAGCTTATGTGGAAGTTTCTATTTAACAAGCCAAAAGACACAGTACCCAACAAAGAAATTCCTGTTTTAAGCTTAACCAAAGAACAGCTTTTAAGTGCGCCTGACCGCTCTCTATTTCGTTTAGGGCACTCGACTATTTTATTAAAACTGCGTAATGAGTTTTGGTTAACCGACCCTGTTTTTTCTGAACGCGCTTCACCTTTTCAGTGGATTGGTCCAAAACGTTTTCACCAGCCACCGATTAGCATTGCAGACTTACCACCCATCAAAGGTGTGATTTTGTCACATAACCACTACGACCATCTCGATTACCATGCAGTTATGCAGCTTAACGATAAGGTTGAGCACTTCTTAACGCCGCTTGGTGTGGGTGACACACTCATTAAGTGGGGAATTCCAGCAGAAAAAGTTCAACAACTTGATTGGTGGGATACTACCCATGTAGAAGGGCTTGAACTGGTTGCCACCCCTGCCCATCACTTTTCAGGCCGTGGTATGGGCGATAGCAATGCGACGCTTTGGGCTTCGTGGGTAATTATTGATAATGACTTACGTGTATTTTTTAGCGGTGACACGGGATATTTTGATGGGTTTAAAGAAATTGGACACCGTTATGGTCCGTTTGATTTGACCATGTTAGAAACGGGTGCTTACGACCCTGAATGGCCCGATGTTCACATGCAACCAGAGCAAACTTTGCAAGCGCATATCGATTTAAAAGGTCGCCATTTGTTACCTGTGCATAATGGTACTTTTGACTTGGCACTTCATGCTTGGGATGACCCGTTTGAACGTATTGTTGGTTTGGCACATGAAAATAATTTAGCGATTAGCACACCGCAAATGGGTCAAATACTCAATTTAAATGAACCAAATGCCGAAAATTATTGGTGGCGTTCATAGTTTGATATAAATAAGCCGAGCACTCATTTTAAGTGTTCGGCTTATCTTATTTATAACTTTGAGTAATTTTCACGAAGCACTCTTTTCAAGCGTTTCTATAATCGCTAAAGCTGTTCTTTTAGCAGAAAACGGATTTTGACCTGTAATTAACTTGCCGTCTTGAACGACATATGGTGCAAAGGGAATAAAAGCTTTTTCATAATGAGCACCATATTCTTTCGCTAATTCTTCGGCACTGTATGGCACTTTTTTTGCTACCCCTGCCAAAACCTCTTCACTCCAAGCAAAGCCTGTTAACTTTTTATCTTTTATCAGTCGCTCACCATTTGAAAGTCGTACATTGAGCAAACCGCAATATCCGTGACAAACACTTGAAACAATGCCGCCTTTTTCATAAATGTTTTTGGTAATTTCTTGCAGTTCGGGGTTATCTAAAAAATCCCACATCACCCCGTGACCACCTGTGTAGTAAATCACGTCATAGTCTTGCCAATGAATATCTGAGGGCTTAAAGGTATTTGCCAGCAGCGTAATAAAAGCTTGATCTTTTTCTCGGTCTTTAACAGACTTATCTGCGACTAAAGGCAAAAGTGACTTAGGTTCAATTGGAGTTTTACCCCCATTTGGACTGACAATATCTTGTATATAACCTTGCTTTTCAAATTCATCATAGGCATGGGTAAGTTCGCCTAACCATAGCCCTGTTGGTTCATCAACATCCTTATAGCGTGAAATATTAGTCACGACATGTAATATGCGTTTAGACATTTTTTCACCTCATTTTTCATATTTATAATTCTATTCTTTCGTCTATCAAAGCATAGAAAGTTGTTACTGAAAGTGTGTGCTTGGTAAAGTTATGAACCTTGCTTTTAAGTGACTATAAGTCTAAAGTTAACTTGAATGTCAATAGAGTCTGTGGCTATGAATATTAGCGAGTTATCGAAACTAAGTGGTTTAAGCACCCCTACAATTCGTTATTACGAACAGATCAAACTCTTGCCTAAAGCAAAAAGAAAATCGAATGGTTATCGTGAATATACAGATAACGATTTGAAGCAACTTTCTCTCATTCAGCAAGCCCAGCAAGTTGGTTTTTCTTTAGCAGAAATTAAAGCTTTTTTGCCTTCAAAAGTTGCCACCTGGAACCATGACGCACTCATCCAAACAATTGAATTAAAAATTCAGGAAATAGAACTTTTAGAACAAAAGCTAAAGGTGAGTAAGCAAAACTTACGTACCATGATTAATGCCATTAATGACAAACCTGATGAAATTACGTGTGAGCAAAATGCAGAACGGCTCATGAATCTCTATTTTGATAAAGCAAAAGCACCGTAATTTCTTCGAGACCTATTGACCTTAAAGTGTGCTTTAAACATACGATTGGCTACAGGTGATGAATGAGGACCTGTCATGTTTAAAGTTTGGAATTTTCAGCGTTGGTTAACCGTTATTTTTGCCATTTTTTTGACTACACACGTGGTACATGCCGCAGAGTCAAATAAAGCTCAAAGCCTTACCAAAGCAAACGGAAAAATTTTAGTCGTAATGACCAATCACTCGGCTTACCCTTCCCGTTCGGATAAAACAGGACTTTGGCTGACTGAACTCACTCATTTTTACGATGTCGCTTTGGCTGCGGGTTATGAAATGGATTTTGTAAGTCCTTTAGGTGGCGAAGTTCCACTAGATGAACGTAGTTTAAAGTCTATTTACCTAGATGAATCTGCCCGTCAGCATTTAGCCGACCCAGCATTTATGTATCGGTTAAAGACAACATTAGCTCCGAGCGCGATTAATCCTACCCAGTACAAAGCCATTTACTATACGGGTGGGCACGGTACCATGTGGGATTTCCCAAACAATAAAGCTTTGCAAAACATTAGCGAACAGATCTATCGCCAAGGTGGAGTTGTTTCAGCGGTATGTCACGGCGTGGGTGGTTTATTGCCTTTACAGGATGAAAATGGCAAACCCTTAATTGCAGATAGAACCGTGACTGGTTTTGCAAATATAGAAGAAACACTTTCTGGTATTAAGTCTCAAGTTCCATTTTCTTTACAAAACGGACTCATTGAACGTGGTGCAAAATATAAAGAAGCATTTATTCCGTTTACCTCGTATGTGGTTTCAGACGACAGAATTATTACGGGTCAAAACCCTCAGTCGAGTAAAGAAATTGCTGAAGCAGTTGTTAAGCGTTTAAGCAGCATGCAATAAAGCTAAAAAGACGAATTATAGACCAGCGCTGTAATTCGTCTTTTCCATACAAATATTATAGAAAAATTTAGCTTATCTTTTGATAGTGAAGACCAATGGCTCCAGAAGCAAACGTTTTATTTTCAATAAGTTTAAGATTGGTCTTTTGCTGAATGCCTTGAAACAGTGGCAAGCCACTACCAATTAAAACGGGCGAAACCGTAATTTTATATTCATCAATTAAATCAAATTGCATGAGATAGTGCGCGAATCGAGGACTTCCCAGAATCACCATATCCTTACCCACTTGCTGTTTCAGCTTATTAATTTCTTCTTCAACATGGTCTTTTACAAGACGGGTATTATTCCATTCAACTTTATCTAAGGTGGTTGAAAAAACGATTTTTTCAGTCTTTTCAATCCACTCAGCGTGATTTCGTTCATGCTCCGAAGCTTCTGGATTTGAAAGCATGGTTGGCCAGTAATTATACATCATCTGGTAAGTCGCACGTCCCCAAATCACTGTATCGGCAGTGCTCAAAATTTCTTTGGCATGATTTGCTAAATCAGCATCGTAAGCAATCCATCCGATGTCCATTGCCCCATTTGGACCTTCCACAAAACTGTCTAGCGATGCATGAAGAAATAGTATGAGTTTTCTCATTATTCTCATTCCTTTGTTATGAAAAATATTTATCGCTTTTTAGTATATTCAATTTGAATTATTTCTTATGGAGTGTTTTGTTTTCTCGTTTTCTTTTTATCTATATAAAGCCGTATTCATTTGAAATATTTATAAATTACCCGAACAAGAATGACTCCTTGTTCGGGACGATCTATAAACATGCTGTTTTAATAAAGGCTTTTAATTAATAACCAGCGGACCAGAACCTGGTAGCTCAGTCACTAGCTTATAACCCATCAGTTTTGCGGGTGTATATGTACCGCCTTTCACGGCATTTTTGAGTAAATAATTCACTACAGTCAGTGAGCCATTTACCGTAAGGCTATACGCATTTTCTGTTTGGATACGGGCAGTTTTGATTTCCCCACGTGAATTTCTGGCTTCACCCCACACATAGGTTGGCACTTTTGCACGGAGTTCCTCATTTGGCCCAACAACTGTTTTTTCAATACGCGACTTAATAAACTTCTGCACAGCATTGATTTTTAATATTGGGCGTACATAGTTCATCATTTTCGCGCCAAAAATCATTTTAGGAAATGCGGGTACAAATACTTCAATGTTTGGAATACCGGTTGTATAGAACGCTGTAGATACGTCTCCCCAAGGAACACTCATGGCACTTTTTTTACCGTCACCAAAATCAATGGTTCGAACATAATGTGCTAACGGAACGGTAGTAATTTTTCCGTTTTTACGAATTTTTCCACCTTCGGCCATACCTTCTGTACTTGTTTTAGCTGTACCCGGTGAAAACCCTGTTCTAGAATCAAAACCAAGTGCTAAATGCGTTGCATCTGGCAATGCTTCTTTCAAGGCAGCAGCAACACAATCTGTCGGAACTACATCGAAACCAACACCCGGACAAAGCACAATATCGGCTTTTTCAGCTTGGCTGTTAAGTGACTGTGCCAACTCAAATACAGCGATTTCACCCGTAATATCTAGATAGTGAGCACCTGCATTTATACACGCTTCCATCATGGGTTTTGATGTTGCTGAAAATGGCCCCGCACAGTGCATGACCAATTTAAAGCCTTGCAGTTGCTCACTTACCGCATTTACGTTATCCAGCCCAAAAGCTTTATAGTCGAGTCCCAACTCTTGAGCTAATGTTTCAACCTTAGCTTTGTTACGACCAGCCAAAGTTGGTTTTAGACCTTGGCGTACAGCTTCACGAGCGATTAACTCGCCCGTGTAGCCATTTGCTCCATAAATTATCCAGTTTGAATCGGTAGGATTTGTCATAACACAACTCACTTATTAAGAAGCAAATGTATAATCACGCATGCCTTTTTTGTATTGGCGGGTACGGCATGACATAGCTGATTGTTGCAAAATTAAAGCCCAAGCTGGTGAAACATTTGGTTTTGTTTTTTTACCAGCACTTAAATTACGTAACTGGAATTTCACCACTGCCATATTGGCAAGAGAAGCGAATGTTTTATTTTCCCACGTAATTGGCTTGAGTTCAGGTGAAACATTTTTGCCTTGTTTCCAAGCATTTGGCAAGTTAGGTTCAATCGCTAAAGCTGTGGCAATACCGACCATATCTACACCACTTTCAACCACTTTCTCTGCCACTTGTTTACGGCGTATGCCACCTGTCACCATAACAGGCATTTTGGCAACTTTACGAATTTCTTGTGCAAATTCTAAAAAGTAAGCTTCGCGAGCAAGTGTGCGACCATCACGTGCTTGACCTTGCATGGCCGGTGCTTCATAGCTACCGCCCGAAAGTTCAACCAAATCGACTGCATGCTCATTTAGCATTTTAACCACTTGTTGAGCATCTTCAGCGCTAAACCCACCACGTTGGAAGTCGGCTGAATTTAGTTTTACTGCCACAGTAAACTGAGGCGAAACCACTTTACGAACAGCTTCCACAATCTCAATTAAAATGCGAGCGCGGTTTTCTAAAGAACCGCCCCACTGATCTTGGCGTTTATTGCTCAGTGGAGAAAGAAACTGGCTTAATAAGTAACCATGTGCTGCATGAATTTCTACACCAGTAAACCCAGCTTTTTCACCTAGACGCGCTGTGTTTGCAAAACGCTGAATCACCTCTGCAATCATAGATTCAGTCATTTCGATTGGCGTATTAAAGCGATTTGACATTTTGCCAAGATCAAGTGAAATAGCCGATGGCGCCCAAGTCTGCTGACCAAGGTTCGCTTGCATTTGACGCCCTGGATGGTTAATTTGAAGCCAAATCTGAGCGCCTTTTGAACGACCAATTTGTGCCCATTTTTTAAAAGTCTCTAGATGTTTTTCATCTTCAAGCACTACACCGCCCGGTCCAGTCATCGCTCGACGGTCTACCATCACATTTCCGGTAATGATTAAACCTACACCACCATTTGCCCAAGCCTGATATAAACGCATTAACTCTTCCGACGGTGCGTGGTTTAAATCAGCCATGTTTTCTTCCATTGCAGCTTTAGCAATACGGTTAGGAACATATGAGCCATTTGGGAATACTAATTTTTCGAACACTTTCATTGGAATGACCTCATTCAGTATGGCTTTACTTTAAGATTAAAGCTAACTTTAATGTCAACACCTTTTCGCACTTCTATATTTAATTAATTGAATTTATTCTTTTTATATAAAAAAAGAGGCACTCAATGTGCCCCTTTTTTTAAAGTTTTGAAACTTTTAATTATTCGCGAATAAATGCCAATAAGTCAGCGTTAATCACTTCATGATTTACAGTTAACATGCCGTGAGAAAAACCTGGGTAGATTTTGAGTTGGCTATTTGGGAGTAACTCAGCAGATTTCACACCAGAAGTTTTATAAGGTACGATCTGGTCGTCATCACCATGCAACACTAAAACAGGAATGGTGATTTTCTTTAAATCTTCGGTGAAATCAGTTTGTGAGAATGCCACAATACCATCGTAATGTGCTTTTGCACTGCCCGTCATACCCTGACGCCACCAATTAGCAATGACACCTTCTGATGGTTTCGCATCTGGTCGGTTAAAACCATAGAACGGGCCAGATGGCAAGTCACGGAAGAATTGCGCACGGTTGGTGAGAACTTGATTTTGCAGGTCATCAAAAACTTCTTTTGGTAAACCTTCAGGATTATTTTCAGTTTTAACCATCAGTGGTGGAACTGCACTAACAAGTACAGCTTTTGCAACGTTTTCCTGACCATGACGAGCAATATAATGAGCAACTTCACCACCGCCCGTTGAATGGCCAATATGAATTGCATTTTTAATGTTTAGATGTTTAACCACTTCTGCGACATCATCTGCGTAGTGGTCCATATCGTGACCATCCCACACCTGACTCGAACGCCCATGGCCACGGCGGTCATGAGCAACTACACGAAAACCTTCTTTAAGGAAAAAAAGCAACTGTGTGTCCCAATCATCTGAACTTAAAGGCCAACCGTGATGAAAAAATAATACTTGAGCATCGCGTGGCCCCCAGTCTTTATAGAAAATTTCTACGCCATCTTTTGTGGTTACATATCCCATCTTTGTTCTCCTGGTGAAAAACCGCTTATTGATTCGTTATAAAGATTTGAATATTTATACTAAGCTTAAAGTTAACTTTAAGGTCAACTATCTTAATCATCTTTTAAAAATAAAATTTATATGAAGACTCTCATCAAGTTTGTATCTTTTTAAACTTTAATTGTTTTTATTTTATTTCTTTTAAATGTCAAAGATTTGACATATCAAAATTAAAGCCTTGACTTTAAAGTTAGCTTTAAACTTATAGTGACCACATTGGCTATAAATTAACACGTCGTGATAAAGACAACGATAGCTACTCGGTCAATTAATGTAAAGGTGAACTCTCATGAATACAAAACAACAGTTTACTGAGGTTGAATTTGGGCAACAAAAAGTCAAAGTACCCAAAGGTGGTTATTATGACCGCTTTAGAATGAATCCTGACCTAGACAAAGTGGCTCAAGATCCAGCCGCCGGCAATATCGACTTTTTCCGTCATATTCCTAAAAAAATTGTGGAATCGAGAGTAGGTCCTGTCTGGGCACCTAACTTTTATTATCGTAGTGCAAATGTTCAGCTATTAATGCTTGCTCCAATTAAGCAAATTAAAGCAAAACTTCCCGCCGCTTTAACGCCGTTACAACCATTTCCGGGTTATGGATTGGTCGCTGTCACATTCTTTACCTATTCAGTTTGTGACAATGATCCTTATAACGAAGTGTCGATTGCGATTGTTGTCCGTAAGCCTAATGCTCGTGGGCCACATATCGCCGAGTTAGTGAAATCGATGCGTCAACGTCATTTTTATGCGCATGTTTTAGCTTTGCCTGTTGATACTGAAATTGCCAGAGTGCGTGGTGTATATGGTTACCAACTACCAAAATGGTTAACTAAAATTGACGTCGACATTAATTCAAAAGAAGTTCAAGCCAATATTTTTGATCTTAATGGCAAATTAGATTTAAGTTTAAAAACTGCTGTTCCTACTTTAAAACATGTCGATTCTGAAACATATATTAATAAAGCAACCATGCTACATGTAGTCGATGGAAAATGGCACCGAACAGACGTTCAATCTAATATTCTTTCTTTTGCACAAAAACTCTTACCGAAAAAAGTTCAACTTATGAAAAACGAAGGCCCTTTAACTAATTTACTGAATGAATTAGGTGCTTCAAAAATTTTACGCGTAGATGTTATTGAGGATGCTCAGGTGGTGCTTAATTTGCCTACCGTAATTAATTTAAAAGCATAAATAAAAAGGCCGTTTTTAACTACGTTTGAAAGTTCGAATTTAGAGGTATCCTTTCAAGCGTAGTTAATTAGACATTACTCATAAATTTAACTTAGAACACCTTTTTTACAGATACTGTAAAAGTCGAATCAATTGGATTTGAAACAGGTGCGCCTGCTTCACCATTGCTATACTTTTTATAATAAGCGTTTTTATCCCATGCCTTGGTATAAGCGAGTCCTGTACTCCAACCATCACCTAAATCTTTAATAAGTTCGGCTTTAACATCCTGAAAGTTCGATTCTGAAAAGTTTTTGATTCTTTCATAGCCATAATGGGCACCAAAAGTCCATGTGTCATTAATCGGCTGGGTAAAGTTCAGATCTAAATAACTTGAACCTCTCGACCTTTTACCAGCAGGTCCACCCATAGTTTTAGAGTTATACCCAGCATAATCTGGTGTATAAGTCACAAAGTATTTAAGGCTTAAAGGACCATAGCCAATTTGAGGTACGATTTCACCATAGTTATAACTGCTACTTCCCGTTTCTTGTGTACTTTTCGCACCTGGATAGTAATAGTAAAAAACCGACATCCCAATTGAAAATTTATCGATTGTTTTTAAATAACCTGTATAAAAATCCCATTCAACCGAGGCATCTCGCAAATAATTAGAGCTTACACTTGATGCCCAAGTCCCGACAAAAAAACCATTCGGGTTGGCATAATCCAGTCCACCTTGCAAAGCAGGTTTACCCCAAGTTTGTTGAAACCCACGTGAAATATATTGGCTAGCAAAAGTAACATTCGCGCTATATGGAGAAGTTTTTTCTTGTTCATTTAATTGTTCAGCATGTACAACACAGGTAGACATAATGAGAGAAGCTGCGCCTAAAATTTTTCTCATTCAATAATTCCTTTTACATATTACCTATAGGTTTAAAGTTTTAAAATAACATGATAATTCAATTTAAAACGTATTAAAAAGTTATAAATTTAAATTTCTGGATACTTCTTCTTCGCTATAGATCTCTTCGATACAATCTAAGATTTTAGGAATATAGGAACTTTGATCCATATTGCGCATGGATAGAGAGATCGGACTATAGGCTTCTAAATCTAAAATATTTAAATAAGTTAGATTTTTCATACCAATATCACAGGCACTTTCCGGAATAATACAAATACCCTCACCGGATGCCACTAAGCCAAGTGCCATATGAATTTCTCGTACTTCAGTCAGCTTGGCCGGAACAAGTCCTAATTTGGTAAATAAAGCTTGAATAGTGGTCGAAAAATTCGGCTTTGGTGTCGTTGGATAAGAGAAAATAGTCTCATTAATAATTTGAGATAAATAAATTCCTGACTCTTGGAATTCACTTAATGGGTGTTTTTTATGAATCGCGAGTTTTAATTTTTCTTTGCGAAGTAGAAGCCTTTTAATAGCAGGGTCACTAATTGGTAATCGACCAAAACCTAAATCGATTTTGCCTAACTTTAAAGCCTCGACCTGATCTCGTGTACCGCATTCAATAAGCTCGACATGAATATCAGGATTTTTTTGTCTAAATAGATAAATGACCTGTGGTAATCGCCCATAAAGAAGCGAACTCACATAACCAACTTTAACAACATTCTCGACCAGCTTCATTTTTTTAGCCATCGAAGCAGCTTGAGCGGTATGCGTCAAAATTTGCACCGCATGCTGGTAAAAAAACAGCCCTGCTTCGGTCACTTTTAATGGACGAGAGCCTTTTTCGAATAAATCAATGCCTAATTCTTCTTCTAGTTTTTTGATTTGGCGTGTTAAAGGCGGCTGAGCAATAAAAAGCTTTTCCGCAGCTTTGGTCAGGCTCTGTTCTTCAACCACGGTAACAAAATAACGTAGATGTCTTAATTCCATTAATATACCTTTTTAGTATCTTAAAATACCGTTCTATATCTATTTTAGGCTATTACATTCTTCTATGGTATGTAAACAAGTTCGTAATAGTTGAAACTTCATGTATAGAACCATAGAAACCATACTTGTGGATATTCCAACTATCCGTCCTCACCAGTTGTCTGTAACTACTATGCGTACCCAGACTTTGGTACTCGTTAAAATTACGACCACGGATGGTATTGTCGGTTGGGGTGAAGCCACCACCATTGGTGGGCTGAACTATGGTGAAGAAAGTCCTGAGAGTGTCAAAGCCAATATTGATACCTACTTTGCACCATTACTGACATCAGTTAAAGATTTAAATGTTGCACAAACACTAAAACTGATTCGTAAAAATATTAATGGTAACCGCTTTGCTAAGTGTGCCATTCAGACTGCCCTACTTGATATTCAGGCCAAACGTTTAGGCGTGCCATTAAGCGAAGTTTTAGGTGGACGTCTGCGTAATAGTTTACCTGTGCTTTGGACGCTTGCGTCTGGTGACACGGAAAAAGATATTGCTGAAGCTCGCAAAATGATTGAGCTAAAGCGCCATAACACGTTCAAGCTTAAAATTGGTGCACGTCCTTTACAGCAAGATGTTGACCATGTGATTGCGATTAAAAAAGCATTAGGTGCTGATGTTAGTGTACGTGTAGATGTAAACCGTGCATGGTCAGAACTTGAATGTATTCATGGTATTCAACAGCTCCAAGATGGTGGAATCGATTTAATTGAACAGCCATGTGCAATTCAAAATACCGAAGCACTTGCTCGCCTCACCCATCGTTTTGATGTAGCCATTATGGCGGATGAAGCTTTAACTGGACCTGACAGTGCATACCGTATTGCAAAAAATCATGGTGCAGATGTATTTGCCGTGAAGATTGAACAATCAGGTGGCCTGATTGAAGCATGTGAAGTTGGCAAAATTGCTGGTTTAGCTGGAATCGACCTATATGGCGGTACCATGCTTGAAGGCCCTGTAGGAAGTATTGCTTCTGCTCATGCATTTGCAACTTTTGAAACGTTAGCGTTCGGTACTGAATTATTTGGTCCGTTATTACTGACCGAAGAAATTTTAAAAGAGCCGCTACGTTACGAAAACTTTGAATTGCATTTGCCAACAGCTCCGGGCTTAGGCATTGAAATTGATGAAGATAAGATTGAGAAATTACGTCGTTAAGGCAACAGGATAAGGAGTTTCCCATGTTATTTCATGTACGTATGGATGTGCATATTCCACTTGATATGCCAGCCGACAAAGCAAATGAAATTAAGGCCGTTGAAAAAGCCTATTCGCAAGATTTACAACGGCAAGGTAAATGGCGTCACATCTGGCGAATTACAGGCCAGTATTCAAACATCAGTATTTTTGATGTCGAGAGCAATGAAGAGTTGCACAACATTTTACAAGGTTTACCTCTCTATCCATACATGGACATTGAAGTGATGGCACTTAATCGCCACCCTTCTTCTGTTCGTGATGATGATTCGTAAACCCAAAGAATTTTTTAAATGTGATCTCTGAAGTCCATTTAAAAACCAAGCAGATTATTCAGAAGGTAACAAGGAACGTGGCGGCACTTATTCGCTAGCAAAACCAAATGCCCGCAGCGCTGCCACCCAAAACCGTATTGCATACTTAAGGAGTTTTAGTATGAACCGTCAACAAATTGATGCGCTTGTAAAACAAATGAATGTCGACACTGCAAAAGGCGAAGTTGATGCTCGTGTTCAACAAATTGTTGTGCGCCTTCTTGGGGATTTATTTCAAGCCATTGAAGATTTAGACATCCAACCTTCAGAAGTATGGAAAGGTTTGGAATATTTCACAGATGCTGGTCAAGCAAACGAACTTGGTCTTTTAGCAGCTGGCTTAGGTTTAGAACATTACCTTGACTTACGTGCTGATGAAGCTGATGCAAAAGCTGGCGTTACTGGCGGTACACCTCGTACCATTGAAGGCCCACTTTATGTCGCTGGCGCGCCTGAATCTGTTGGTTTTGCGCGTATGGATGATGGTACAGAATCTGGCAAAATCGATACCTTAATTATTGAAGGTACTGTGACCGATACTGATGGCAATATCATTGAAAATGCCAAAGTTGAAGTATGGCATGCCAACAGTTTGGGTAACTATTCATTCTTTGATAAGTCACAATCTGACTTCAACTTACGTCGTACTATCTTGACTGATGCTAATGGTAAATATGTTGCTTTAACCACGATGCCGGTAGGTTATGGTTGCCCGCCAGAAGGTACAACTCAGGCCCTTCTTAACAAATTAGGTCGTCATGGTAACCGCCCATCTCACGTTCATTACTTCGTTTCTGCACCGGGTTACCGCAAGCTGACTACTCAATTCAACATTGAGGGTGATGAGTACTTATGGGACGACTTTGCTTTCGCAACCCGTGATGGCTTAGTGGCAACAGCAGTTGATGTAACTGACCCAGCTGAAATCCAACGCCGTGGTTTAGATCACGCTTTCAAACACATCACATTTAACATCGAACTTGTTAAAGATGCTGCAGCAGCTCCTTCAACTGAAGTTGAACGTCGTCGCGCTAGCGCTTAATTGAAAGTGTATGTGAGTTAAAAGTTCGCTTTTGACTCACAAAATTTATTCCATTTATTACTACCATTAAGAATTTAATTAAATTTTTAGCGGTAGTAATACATCACGTTACTTCATGCTCTAAGGTTTCTCACATGATTGACAAAAGTAAGTCCTCACTAAGCGAGGTTTTATCGCAGATTAAAGATGGTGCAACCATTCTGATTGGTGGTTTTGGTACCGCAGGACAACCCGCTGAACTCATTGACGGACTAATTGAACTGGGTATTAAAGACTTAACCATTGTGAGCAACAATGCCGGTAATGGTGACTATGGTCTGGCTAAACTGCTTAAGGCTGGTTCAGTAAAAAAAGTCATTTGCTCTTTCCCACGTCAGTCAGATTCTTATGTGTTTGATGAACTGTACCGTGCCGGAAAGGTGGAACTTGAGGTTGTACCGCAAGGTAATCTGGCTTGTCGTATTCAAGCTGCCGGTATGGGTTTAGGTGCTGTATTTACTCCAACAGGCTTTGGAACTCTTTTGGCCGAAGGTAAAGAAACCCGTGAGATTGATGATAAAGATTACGTGCTTGAGTATCCGATCAAGGCTGACTTTGCCCTGATTAAAGCTTATAAGGGCGACCGCTGGGGCAATCTGGTTTACCGTAAATCTGCACGTAACTTTGGCCCGATTATGGCCATGGCTGCGGATGTCACCATTGCTCAGGTTTCTGAAGTGGTGGAGCTGGGTGGATTAGACCCTGAACACATCATCACCCCAGGTATCTTTGTACAGCATGTTGTACAAGTAGCGCCTGCACAGTAAGCAATAAGGAGAAATAACATGAGCTATCAGAAACTCAGCCGTGACCAGATTGCACAACGTGTGGCACAAGATATTCCAGATGGCGCCTATGTGAACTTGGGCATTGGCTTACCGACTAAAATTGCAAGCTACTTACCTAACGATAAAGATATTTTCCTTCATTCTGAAAATGGACTATTGGCATTTGGCCCACCACCAGCTGCAGGTGAAGAAGACCCTGAACTGATCAATGCGGGTAAAGAGTTTGTGACCATGCTAGAAGGCGGCAGCTTTTTCCACCATGGTGATTCTTTTGCCATGATGCGTGGTGGTCACCTTGATATTGCGGTACTTGGTGCATTTCAGGTTGCAGCGAATGGTGACTTGGCGAACTGGCATACAGGTGCGCCGGATGCGATTCCTGCGGTGGGTGGTGCGATGGATTTGGCGGTTGGTGCCAAGAAAGTATTTATCACCACAGACCATGTGACCAAACAAGGTGAACCAAAGATTGTGGCTGAGCTGACTTATCCGGTAACGGGTAAGCACTGTGTGGATCGTATTTACACCGACCTATGTGTGATTGATGTGACCAAAGATGGTTTGAAGGTGATTGAGAAAGTTGAAGGTCTTAGTTTTGATGAGTTACAGGCTTTAACGGGTGCAACTTTGATTGATGCGACTCAAGGTTAAGGTTTACGCAACTTCAGATTACGAGTTAAAGCGAAAGTTTTGAATGAAGCGGTTACGAAAATGTATTCGCTATCGTGACAGGCGACATGGATGTCGCCCGTTGGACAGGGAGGCAAGGAAGCCTCCTCTGTTCAACAAAGGTTTTTGTTACTTTTGACCTTTCAAAAGTAAGGTATCGCTTATGCAACAGACCTACGGATATCACAGTAGATTACAGCCGTGATGTTATCCGTTGATATGAAAATTTATAAATCATCACAATGGGGTCTTACCTGTTTAAGCCAGATGCCACCAGCTAATTCGTGTCACTTTTTTAAAAAAGTAACCAAAAACCTTTGTTACTCAGACACAACTTCCCTGTTGTGCTGAGCAACGAGGCGACATCCATGTCGCCATCGCGAAATACTTACGGAGAATGGCTAAAAAGGCCTGAAGTAAAGGACAAAAGTTAGAATGAAAAACGCTTATATCATTGATGCTATCCGTACCCCATTCGGCCGTTATGCCGGTGGCCTTGCTCCTGTCCGTGCCGATGACCTTGGTGCTGTACCGATCAAAGCTCTCATGCAGCGTAACCCGAATGTAGATTGGGAACAGGTCGATGATGTGATCTATGGCTGTGCCAATCAAGCTGGTGAAGATAACCGTAATGTCGGTCGTATGTCAGCACTACTTGCTGGTTTACCGTATCAAGTACCAGCAACCACCATTAACCGTCTCTGTGGTTCTTCACTCGATGCAATTGCCATTGCTGCCCGTGCCATTAAAGCCGGTGAAGCAAACTTAGTGATTGCAGGTGGTGTGGAAAGCATGAGCCGTGCACCTTATGTGATGGGTAAGTCAGACAGTGCTTTTGGCCGTAGCCAGAAGATTGAAGACACCACCATGGGCTGGCGTTTCATTAACCCTAAACTTAAAGAATTGTATGGTGTAGACACCATGCCCCAGACTGCCGAAAACGTGGCTGAACAGTTTAACGTGAATCGTGCAGATCAGGACCAGTTTGCCTTGGTGAGCCAACAACGCACCGCAAGCGCGCAAGCCAAAGGCTTTTTTTCTAAAGAAATCGTAGCAGTTGAAATCCCTCAGCGTAAGGGCGATGCTGTTGTGATTGATACCGATGAACATCCTCGTGCATCGACTACGTTTGAAGGTTTAAGCAAACTTAAACCTGTGGTTAAAGCAGAGGGTACGGTCACTGCGGGGAATGCTTCAGGCATTAATGATGGTGCAGCCGCATTACTTATTGCTTCTGATGAAGCAGTTCAAGCTTACAACTTAAAACCGCGTGCCAAGATCATTGCTTCAACAGCGGTGGGTGTAGAACCACGCATTATGGGTTTTGCTCCTGCACCAGCCATTAAAAAACTACTTAAACAAGCCAATCTTACTTTAGATCAGATGGATGTGATTGAGCTTAACGAAGCCTTTGCTGCACAAGCTTTAGCAGTGACCCGTGATTTAGGTTTGTCAGATGATTCTGACAAGGTAAATCCAAACGGTGGTGCGATTGCTTTGGGTCATCCACTTGGTGCGTCAGGTGCGCGCTTAGTCACTACAGCCTTAAACCAGCTTGAACAAACAGGTGGTCGTTATGCCTTGTGTTCAATGTGTATTGGTGTAGGCCAAGGCATCGCATTGATTATTGAACGTGTTGAAGCACTTTAAGGAGAAACAAATGCCATCTTTTCAATCTGCCGATGCACAAATTAACTATCAAACTTTTGGCGAGCCATCTTCCCCTGCTCTGGTGTTTTCCAATTCTTTGGGCACCAATTATGGTATGTGGCAAAAACAGTTTAATGAGTTAAAAGATCAATTTTTTGTGATCTGCTATGACACTCGTGGTCACGGTTCATCATCTACGCCTGACGGTCCATATACTGTAGAACAATTAGGTGAAGATGTTGTCCGTTTACTGGATCATCTGAATATTAGCAAAGCTGCTTTTTGTGGAATTTCTATGGGTGGTTTAACCGGTCAATGGCTGGCAATCCACTATCCTGACCGTTTTAGTCATGTAATTGTGGCAAATACTGCCGCTAAAATTGGACAAGAACAAGCATGGCTTGACCGTGCAAAATTAGTACGTGAGCAAGGTTTACAACCGATCGCAGCTACAGCAGCTTCGCGATGGTTTACAGATCCCTTTATCCAAAGTCATGCTTCAATCGTCAACAACCTGTGTAACGACTTAAGTGCTGGCAGCGCAATGGGTTATGCCAATTGTTGTGAGGCTTTGGCTAAAGCGGATGTCCGTGAACAGTTAAAAGACATCAACATTCCTGTATTAGTGGTTGCTGGAACTCAAGACCCTGTAACGACTGTCGCAGATGGTGAATTTATGCAGCAACGCATTCCACAATCACAACTTGCAGAAATAGATGCTTCTCATATTTCCAATGTCGAGCAACCAGAAGCTTTTAATAAAATCCTAAAGGATTTTTTATTAGGTTAGTTTTAATGACTAAAAAAATGGCCTATAAAGGCCATTTTTTATGTCTCGTAGAATCTTAAAAATTAGTACCGAATCATGACCGATTTTAATTCGGTGTAATCTTCAATAAATGCATCTGAAAACTCTCTACCAATTCCCGAAGCTTTCATGCCACCAAATGGAACAGAGGGGTCTAAGAACGTATGCATATTGACCCACAAGGTTCCTGCTTCAATTTTAGGAATTAAACTTAAAGCTTTAGATAAGTCATTTGTCCAAATACTTGCGGTTAAACCAAAGCGCGACTGATTCATCAGTTGAACGAGTTCTTCATCAGTTTCGAATGACATTACCCCAACTACTGGACCAAAAGTTTCCTCTGAAAATAAAGGATCATCCGTATTTTTGAAGGAAATCAAAGTCGGCTGTACAAAATACCCTGTCTGATCTAGAGCCGCACCACCAGCAATAATCTGATTGTTGGCTTTAGCCATATCTAAATAATGTTTCACTTTATTAAAATGTGGCTGATTAGAGAGTGGACCAAACATACTTCCCTCATCCATAGCCGATCCAATTTTGAAACTAGAGAGTGCTTTAGAAAGTTTTTCCACCAATTCATTATATTTTGTATGGTGTACAAAAAAGCGCTCTGGGGATGCACAAACTTGTCCTTGATGCACAAAAGTTGCTTGCAACAAAGTTGGTAATATCTCATCAATATTTGCATCGGCCAAAACAGCTATAGCATTTTTACCGCCTAACTCTAGACTTACACGGGTTAAATCGCTGCTCATCGCGAGCTTACCAATCGCAATGCCTGTTGGTACCGAACCCGTAAATGAGACTTTCTTAACGAGCGGCGACTCAATTAAATATTGTCCTGTATCGCCCTTACCTGTAACCACATTAATTACACCAGCTGGGATACCTGCCTCAATGGCAAGTTCGGCTAAACGTAATAAAGATAAGCTGGCAAACTCACTTGGTTTAAGCACAATGGTACAACCAGTTGTTAAAGCTGAACCGATTTTCCAAACACCAATCATCAGTGAAAAATTCCAAGGCACAATCCCTGCAACCACACCAATCGGTTGTCTTAAAGTAAAAGCTGTATATTTTTCACCTTGCATAGACGGAATAGAGGGTTGCATGGTTTGACCATTAATTTTGGTTGCCCAACCCGCAAAATATCTTAAGAAAATAACAGATTGTGCGACTTCAAGGTGTCTTGAAATATTGATAAGTTTTCCAGTAGACAATGACTCGAGCTGAGCAAGTTCTTCACCATATTGCTCAATTAAATCTGCCAACTTATTTAGTTTAATGCCACGTTCATACGGCGTTGTTTCAGCCCAAGCATTTTGAAAAGCATGTTCAGCACTTTTCACGGCGCTTTCGACATCTTGTTGACTACCAATACTAATTTGAGCAACCACTTGTTCAGTCGATGGATTCACAATATCCACTTTATCTAAAAGCTCGGCAGCAACTAATTTTCCATCAATAAAATGTCCGTGTTGACGTGCCATAAATTGCTGTACGCTTGCTAAAATCTGAACTTCACTCATTTTTTATTTCTCTCAATTCATTTAAAAGGATCTATTAATAGATGTATTGCAGAATTAACTGCGCATATACATTGGTCTTGTCATCGTAGTTTTGAGTACCACCACTATGGATATCGTGTTTTGGTTTATAGAGTCCCACTAAAGGGATAACATTGAATTTTTTATTAACCGACCAGACTGAAAAGATATCCAGCTCATGTCCGTCTACATTAGTTAAGGCCTTATTGACTGTTTTGAACTTATAGGCCAAAGCACCCAACATAAAATTTTCTTTCAAGTTCATCATGTAAGAGACTTGATGAATATCTGCATTTTTATTAAATGGACCAGCATAGTTTCCGGCAACTTCGCCCTGAAACCATGTGCCAAAGCCGACTGTATTTCCATAAAACATAGGGTCGTATTGGTCTGAAAAATGACTAAAACGATAGCCTAATGAGGGCGTATATTTTGAAGATAAAAAGTTATAGTTCAGCGCTAAGTAGCCAGCATTTTCGTGGCTATCTTTTTTATCTTGAACCACAAACTCAGTTTTAACTTGCAGCTCTGGTAAAGGTTGATAATTCAAACGTAAAGCATAATTTTTAAGATCTTCGCGCCCTGAAACCTGTTCAGCATCTTCAAGATCCAATACATTTAAATAGGTAAACCCAACGCCCTTATCTTTAAGCTGATACATCAGATCAGTCACAAACAGTTCAGGTGAAAATTGTGCTTTATTGTCTGACTTTAAATAAGCCAGCTTTAATGTTGTATTCTCTTGCGGTTTGTATTGAAGCAAACTTGTAAAATCAAAACTTCGACGAGCTGCCAGATAATACGCGCCGCCCCGATCGAGTGCACCATCCGCCGGCACTTTACCGAGGTTTAATGCATCACCCGCGATAAAGAACCCGTCACCAATCATGATATTTTGTCGACCGATACTTAAATCATAAGTCGTCAACTCATCTTTATTGGTGCCATCTTTAAAGCCAATGACCCATTCATTTATATCTGTTTTACGTTCTTTGCCATTACTATTTTGGCCTGCGTCGCCATCACCGAATGTGGCCGAGCTAATACCGCTCAAGCTTGCATAGAGTTGATTGTTTTTAAAGGTATATTGCCCTTTAGCACCATATTTAAGATGGCCTTCTTGCCAATTGATTCTTTCATCCTCTAGGTTTTCACCGTTATAGCTTTTACCACTACTAAAAGCCCCAAAAGTTGCTTCAAAAGTTGGCTTAATTTCAAGCTCACCAGCATGCACAGTTGAAAAAAATGAGACAAAGAGAGTCCCTCTCATAACCTGAGAAAATAAATTTTTCATTTAGAAATTCCTTTTGCGAACGGCCTAACCGTGCTCACGTATGGGTAACTGATTTGTTACCCATTCTGGCTTATTCACATTTTTAGTGATGGTCGTGCTGTGTGTTTTGCTCTTCTTCACCCAAGTTTAAAGTCGGGGTGTTGTCAAAGAAGTTCCAAGGTTTGATTAGGGTATAAACCCATTCTGTCGGCATAATTGGCCATTCTTCAGCACGTGCCACATGGGTTGTGCCTGTTGTCATCCACACCACAAGGTCTTTATTTTCAATATTTTCGTTGTTACCAATGAACTGTCCTAACCCTGTATCATGAGTCGAACGGTTTGAATATTTCCCTTCAGGATAGCGTTCGTCTGGATTGTATTGAGTCACCCAAATTTGCTTATCCATAAAGTTCAAACGTTTAAATAACCATTCATCTTTAGAAAAATTGGCTCCTTTCGCCACAGGGTGTGTTCCACCTGCAAAAGGAATGAGCTGGTAAGAAACCGGATTACCTAATTTATTTTCCTTGTTGAAATTCGTGAGTAAGCGAATGGTAGATGGATCAAACTTTTCAGCTGCATTTTGCTCATTCGTAATGACTTTACTATCGATTTGCATTGAACTTGTACGAACACCACCTTTGTCATTGGCTTTCACTACAGGGTCCATATGCATAAAGCTGTTGTTTTCCCCATCTACATCCATGTCTAAGCGGAAGTTATAGATGTGCTGATGCGTTGTACCCACAATATTATGGTCAATTAAAGTTCCATATTTGGTGTCTTCTTTTGCGGTACTGTCATGCATGGTGCGTGATTTAACGCCTTTAACAGCTTCAATACCCGTTGCACCCGCATTAATCCCAATTACACCATTTTGGGCAAATACCCAGTCAAACATGTAATCGTAGTTTCCAACCGTACTAATCCAGCGCACCACAAGTTCACGGCGGGCTTCACTGGCATCTTGGTTACCAAAAATTTCGTGATGTTTATATTCAGGTCCTGCATAACGTTCAAATACAGCAATGGCATTTGGAATTACTTGTGGTTGGCCTTTGTAGTCTGCAATCACAGCATCAAGTAAAACAGCGTTGTCTGGTGCATCTGTTCCAGGAAGAATAGATGAGGTAAGAGTTCCCATACCATATTCGCCAGAGTCCAAATAAGATTTGAAGTACCATCCAATATCAGGATCACCATATGGAACCACCATTCCACCCAAGTTACCTTCATACATGACTTTCCGCTTTACGCCTTTATCTTTGTAAGTCACTGTTGAAAGCTGTAAGCCAACACGAGAATCTAACGCCACATGCAAACACCAGTTCCCCCAATGTATGGTTTGACCAGTAATGCTAAAGTTTTTGCCCTCAGGTTCAGTAATATTGAGTGGTTTTAGCTTACTTGCTACGGGCTTATTCGACATATAAGGTCGATTTGCCATTGGCACAGGAATGATCGCACCTTCTTCAATCTTGATAATTTTTTCTTTATCTAAATCGACTACAGCAACTAGGTTCTCAATAGGATGCGCCCAATAGTTGCCATCGCCGACATCGAGGTAAGCGACGACTTTTAATATATTGAGTTGTTTATCCAGACCATCTTTACCGCCAAAATATCCAACAGTTAGCGGTGTAGCAATCACTTTCTTCACATCAGTAATGCCGCGTTTGCGTAACGCGTCTTGATATTCTTTACTCGTCTCAATTACGCGCTGTACGGCTTCAAAATTATCAAGCAACACCATACCGTGAGTATCTTTAAGTACATTCCATTTTGTGACTTGTTGAGTATTAAGATTAACTTCACCTTCAATCGCTTGACTCCCCTTTAACAAAATAAATGAGGCAATACGATCTTCTTTAAATTCTTTATGATTAATAAAGTAATCCCATACTTTGGCTTTTTCAGGTTCTTTAAGCTTTAACTCGGCAAAACGCATATTTTTATAAGCGTATTTCGAGCGGTTAATCACATCAAATGTCTTTTTGATTTCATCAGAATTTAAGCTATTGAGCGGGTGAAAGGTATTTTCAACTTTAAAAGTTTGATCTAACCCCGACTGGAATACTTCGTTAAAAAAATCTTTTCCAATAACAGGCTTACCCTCTTTAATTAATAAAGGCACGCTGAGTTTTAAAGGTTTGCCATTCACTAAAACTTGATTTGAGTTTGGCTTGGCTCTAACCATCATAGAGCCTTTGGTAATTGTATAGGTATTGGTAAAGTCATCTTTAACAACTTTAGCACCTTGCTCACTCATGTTTTGATAAAGTGAGACCATTTCGGCCTTTCCACCATGAGCAAACGCTTGAGTATTGAGTCCCCAAAAGCTTGCAGCGATTGATAAGTTAAGTGCCAGTATTTTTTGTATGTCATTCAATAATCGTTGTTTACGCATTGGTTTCATCCTTTTCATCTATCCCTGAACTATCTGAATCAGACAGTTAAAATGCACTTTCCTGTGAGTGAAATTCATTAGACCAACTTAATAGTTCTATGGTTATTAAGCTTATCTAACCTGTTCTAATGAATTTAATTTCAACACAGTTACATAGGGCTAGCTTGTTCAAGAATGACGTCGAATTTGTCTAAAAATGACATTCAAAGATGAAAAATTAAACTGACATACCCTCTCTAAATTCTTTAGGAGAGATACCATAGGTCTTTTTAAAGATCTTTGAAAAATGAGCACCGTCCCAGAAACCCCACTTCAAGGCAATTTGGGTAATCGAACTCTGTTTGTTCTTTTTATCAAGCAAATCCGCTTTGACTTTTTCTAGGCGTTTGAGCTGTATATATTTGTTAATAGATAGATTTTCTTGAAGAAATAGACGGTAGAGATGACGTAGAGATACCCCAATATGCTCTGCAATTAATTTAGGTGTTAAATCAGGTTTTGCTAAGTTTTCTATAATATAACGCTCAGCTTTTTCCATTAGATTATTTGAGCTATTAATATTTTTATAATTAATTGTCGGTTTGATTAAGGCGATCAGTGCATCTTCAAAAGCATTACCGTCTTCGGTTGCGTACCAAAGTTTGATGTTTTCAGCAGACATATTTTTCAAAATATTTTTAAGTAAAAAACCGCTCATATTTTGTGTAATCAGTTTCCCAAAATATTCGGTACTAATATTTTCTTTCAGTAATTTTTCACGCGACAGGTGCACTGAAATCTGGCTTACCAAACCTTGCGGGTACATCGAAATGGTTTCGACTGGGTCGACCAAGACAATATCGCCTTCATTTAGGCTTAAGGTTTCATTTTTATACTCGAGCAGCATTTTTCCCGAATACTGCAAAATCAAAAAACAAAAACGATTATTCACTCGATCTATTTCATCAGCTTTTCGGACAATTTTATTGGCATTGTTTTTGATAAAAGCAATTTCGGTATCACCCAATAAAAAGCACTGAACTTCACCAATGAATAAATTACGGGTTCCGTCAAAATCGGTTTCAAAATTGCCACACACGCTTTTAATATGGTGCGTCCATGTGAGTAATGCATCGCTTACATATTGGTTCATCCCTTACCTCTCTATACATGTGCAACCGCTCAAAATTTTGCGTTTATGGTGGTGCACTGTCTTGGCTTATTTGCAATCTTGTTTTATTGATAAACAAATTGTGTGCCAAAATTCCTTATCCTTGGAATTCTTTTGATGATAATCAGCTAGATGTAAAGAAGCTGATAAATCAATTTAATTTATCAGCTTAATGGGACTTATGCTACTCCTGCAAAATCTCGCAGCATGGTAATAAAAATATCCTTTTGCTCCTCAGAATACTTTTTAAACACCTCATTTTGGTGGCTGTCGGCAATATCAAACAAATACTGCGCTGTTTGTTTACCTTTTTCAGTCAGTGCATACAAATTATCGTGATCAACCAATAATCCTTCAAATTTTAGAATTTCAGCTGATCTTTCAACTTCCTGCATTGGCATAGCAATATCACGCGGTAAATCTTCCTTACTTGAAGCAGTACCACTGGCTAAAACCAGTAAAAGACGTGATTCACTGGTACGGAAACCAGAAGCCATTTGCTTAGGAATATAATCGGTTTGATAAGCTTTAAAAGCACGACTCATCAAATAGCAAACATTATTATATAAGTGCCCATAATGTGTTTGGTCTACACCGTTCTCTTCAGTTTGCTTAACTTGAAGGCTTGGATGCGGCATGACACAAGAATATGCACCTTGATGGTAAACCAACGGGCTTCGCCCTTGGTCATGGAAACGAACCACTTTGCCAACAATAATCCAGTGGTCACCACCTTCAATCACTTGATAGCGTTCGCACTCAAACACCGCAGAACAATTTTCTAAAATGGGTGCACGTCCTGCACCGAGTTGAAAATTGGTGTCTGCAAATTTATCAATATTGCGTCTCGAAAACTTATTAGACAGCTCAATTTGCGTTCCTGATAAAATATTGACTGCAAAATGTGTCGCTTCTTCAAATACTGGAAAACTTGAAGACTTTTTATCAATACTCCACAAAATAAGTGGTGGGTCGAGCGATACCGAGTTAAAACTATTTGCGGTTACACCGACTTTCTCACCTTGTGCATTTTGTGCAGTAACAATGGTAACGCCTGTTGCAAAATTTCCTAATGCTCGTCGGAACTGTAGTGGATCGACCGTAAACTCATCTATTTGTTGTAATACATTCATCATCTTTCTCCTAAACCTTCTCATACATCCATATAAATCGCGAGAGCATTAGATATCTAAAACTAGTCTCGGTGTTTTAGAGCGCGAACAGCACACCAATATTTGTTCATTGCTGGCTTTTTCTTCGTCAGTAAAATAAACATCTCGATGATCAGGTTCACCTTCAATCACATCACACATGCAGGTTCCGCATACGCCTTGCTCACAAGACATTTCAATGTCGATGCCTTCTTTAGCCAAAGCCTGCAAAATGGTTTCGCCAGCTTCAACCATAATGATTTTTCCGCTACGCTCAGCCACCACCTCAAATGAATCTCCAGAGGTGTCAGTTTCGACTTGGAAATATTCTTTGTGGATTTGCTGCTCAGGAAAATCGTGAGTCGTGGCAAGGTTAATCACCCAGTCCATGAAACCGACTGGACCACAGGTATAAATATGGCTCTCAAGGTCAATATCTTTAATGGCAGATTCAAAAAATGCTCTGTGGCTTGCACCTTCGGATTTAAAATGGAAGGTTGTATATTTTGCTAACTCACCATTTTTAATTTCATCAACAAAAGCGCAGTTTTCAGGGCTAGCACCACAGTAGTGAAGCTCAAATGATTCGCCTTCGTATGCAAGTTGATAGGCCATCGTGATTAACGGCGTAATCCCAATTCCACCGCCAATCAATACACTGTGTTTGGCTTTTAAAAGTGGAAATAAATTTTTTGGCTCGCTCACCTGAATTTGCATACCATCTTTAATTTCATCAAAAGCCGAGACTGAGCCACCACGTGATTCAGGATCACGTAAAATTCCAAGGCGGAACTTACCTTCATCATTTGGATTTTGGCAAAGTGAATATTGGCGTACCATGCCATTCGGTAAGTGCACATCAATATGCGCACCCGCTTCAACTTTTGGCAATGTTGCAGAAGTTGCAGATTCAAATTCCATGACTGCAATATTGCCACCTTCCACATGGCGATTTTTAACGACAACATCATAAAGTGTAGTCATGATTTAACTCCCTTTTCACGCGTAGCCTATTGGCTTAACGCATGAATAAACCACCGTTAATATCCCATGTTGCACCAGTCACAAACCCCGCATTTGGACTCGCAAGCAACCCACAAGTTTCAGCAATAAAATGCATACTTCCTAAGGCTTTAACCGGAATATTTTGGATGAACTGTTCCATTTTTTCGTCAGACACCACACTATGAACGATTGGAGATTCCATCGGACCCGGTGCAACCGCATTGACCGTCACCCCCTTTGCCGCAAACTCTTTGGCAAAAATTTTGGTTAACGTCACAATCGCACCTTTGGTTGCCGCATAGTGTGCACCTGTTGCAGTACCACCATTTTGTCCCGCTAAAGACGCCATATTAATGATGCGTCCATAGCCTTTTTTAGCCATGTATTGACCAATAATTTGGCAAGCTTGAAAGGTGCCGCGTTGGTTGACTTGGGTCACCCAATCAAAATCGGCTGCGGTAATTTCAAGTACTGGCGTTGCTTTAGTGACGGTGGCATTGTTAATTAACACATCAAGTTTAGAAAATTTCTCTTCAATCCATTGCACCGCAGCATGAAAATCTGCTTCAACCGAAATATCTAATTTCAAGGGAAACATATTCTGCGCATATTGACTTTGTGCCTTGGCATTTTCGGCTTTTTCAAGCGTACTTGCCGACAAAATCACTTTATGGCCTTGGCTCGCAAAATATTCAGCAATCACATTACCAAGTCCAGAAGCAGCACCTGTCACTAAAACAACTTGTTTCATGTTATCGCTCCTAAAGAATGTAGCTAATACCAGCTAAGGTATCGGTTGAGTTAACCAAGTTAATGATTTTACGGTTAATCTTAAAGCCTGTAGCCGCATCACGCGTCAAATGGTAAGTAATATCTGCGGTGTAATGCTTGAGGTTTTCTTTACGAAATTCACGTAAGTTTTGAGCACAACGCAAAACGATCTCATTATCTTGGTCTTGAATAACACGTACACGAGAAACACTACGTACAGTATTGGCTTTAGGCGCTGTAGAAATCGCCTCTCCATTTTCAAGACGCTCTACACGTAAAGTACGCATATGATTATCGTCATAGGCATAATTTAAGTTGTTTTCGTAGTCAGTGAGGTTTGGATCAATCGGAATGATATAAACACCCTTTTCATTCCATAAATTAAGCCATTCACGGTATTCACTGTGGTCTAACATATCTGCTTCAGCCCAGATGAAAGCAGTGACTTCATTTAATAATTGCAGATTCATATTCATTGCTCTCTCCTTAAGCCTTCATCATCTTTTTCCACTGCTGATATGCTGCACGCATACCTGTTTCAGCACTGACATCACTTTTTAAGCCATCTTCGGTTTTGACTTCGCCCGGTAAACCGCGGTTGAGCATGATCCATAAATCATTACCCGCATTGGCGCCGTGTTGTACGCGTTCCCAAGCTTCAGAGTCATCTGGCGTACCAAAACCAAATGGACCTTGGAAATGTTCATGCAAACGTAAGCGATATTGGTTGGCAATTTGCGGACCACCATCCATCGTAATCACCGAGTGATGAATTTCTGTTTCAGCAACTGAAATTGGCTGTAACACACGGAAGAACGCCATCGAACATGCGATATTCGGGAATAAATTTAAGTTAAAGCCAGAACCACCGACTGCACGAACAATACGGCGGACTTCTAATTCTTCATGACCTTCATCACGCAAAGCTTGAGCCAAGTCTTCAAAACGTTCTTGAATTGGTCGCTCCATGAGCTCTTCGTCTAAATCGACAAGATCAGGAATCATCACCATGACACTGTGACCATTTCCTAAATCTTCAACAAAGCCCGGCTGATTTTCGAAGTTAAAGAGTTCTTCGGTTTTTTCATCGACAGAACTTAAGAATGACTTGTGTACCAACGGGAAGTGATATGCATCGGTGGTATTTTCAAGCTGGATTTTCCAGTTACCCGGGAAACGGAAACGGTGTTCGCCCAACACTTTAATTGGATAACCCGCGCCTTGTTTCATAAACAGGTCAATCCATTTTTTTGCTGGCCCAAGGAACTCTTCAAGCGGTTGAATGTCTTCTTTAAATGAAGCGAAGATCATGCCGTTATATTCTTCTACCCGTAGACTCACCAGCGGTAATTCTGACTTATCTAAACAATCGCCGTAACTTTCCGGAGATGGCACACCGCGTAAACTACCATCAAGTGCATAACTCCAACCGTGGTACGGGCATACAAAACTATTGGTTTTTCCTTTTTTATGTTCGCATACGGTTGCTGCACGGTGACGGCAACGGTTTAAAAGTACATGGACTTTCTTTTTACGATCACGCACCACAACAACAGGTTGTTTACCAATGTTAATGGTTTTATAGCTTCCGCCTTCCGGAATTTCGCTGGCATGCGCAACCCACACCCAAGTGCTATAAAAGATTTTTTCCATCTCTTCATCAAAAATGCGTTCATCTTTATAAAGAGAAGTATGGGCACGGTCACTTTGAACCAAAGCATCGTAATCAATGCCAATGTTATGCGTTGGGATAATACTGTTCATATCAATAGTCCTTTTAAATATGTCCTGGGTCATTCCTGGGAAGGTACCGGCAATTCAGCTTCACTGTGCCAATGCGATACCGGACGACTGAAAATATTCTGTGTTTGGAAATGCTTAATTTTCCATGTTCCATCTGCTTGCTTTTGAAACTTCACATTGAGCTTTGCTGTATTCAGATGACTACGGCCATCTTTAAAGGTTGAAGTTTGCAACATGAGCCATGAAGCATTTGCATCATTTTGATTTACATAAATTTGTTCTGAATTTACAAAGTGTGCATTCATAACAAAGTGAGATTCTTTTTGGGTATAACTTTTAAACATGTCGTAAATCGACTGCCAAGAATCATAACGGCCAAAAGATTTGGCATATTTCTCGCCAATACCTTCCCAAATACAGTCCTGATCAAAAAGATTCATTAGCTCATCAAGGTCTGTATTTGCATTAAGCTCGTCACAGATTTCCATATAACGGTTCAGGCAGTTACGAATCGCGTTGTGCGCTTCTAACTGTTCTAGCCGCTCTATGATTTCTGCCATATTCACTTTGTCATTCATTGCCATCGCCTTAACGTTGGATAATTAATTCGCGTCCAACACGAGCTTCAACTTTGCAATATTTCCAAAGTTTGTATGGCCCTTCACCCACCACGGTCGTTCTAAACAAGTTACAAGCGGCATGTACGGTTTCAATATCCGGAACATCAGCAAGCAAGTACGTAGTCCAAGGCCAACCTGCACTTGGGCCAACCATACTTTGGTCATCATCAAGATTTCCAAAAACATGTACGCCCGGTAAGTCATGAATGCCATTCCACATTTCACCAAACGCTGCCCAAACCGCTTTTGCTTCAGCAGGTTCTGCGTCAAAAAAGTTTTGGTTAATACCCATGCAGAACAAAACGCGTAATGATTTTTTAGCTTCCATCTCAATATCCTTTTAAAAATTAAACTTATAAATAACCTGGGGTTGGCTTTAACCCGAAACTGATTGAGCCTGCATTTTGTAAGGTCGCATCGCCCATAAAGGCATGCTGAGTCACCACGTTGGTGTCATTCACAAAACGGCTAAATGGATTGTTGGTATAAATTGCTGTCATGCCCGCGAGCATTTGCATTTTTCGGGTCACTTTGGCGCAAACTCGCGCTGCATGGGTACATGCCAAACGCATATCGCTAATTTGTTCAGCATTTGCTTCACGCCCAGCAATAATTTCATTCCAGACAATATCCATGGTTTGATAAAACCAAGATTTTGCAGCCTGAAACTCTGCATCAGCTTGAGCAAACTCATATTGAGTCACTGGGCGGTTGGCAATTTCTGCCCCCCCCGTAATAGATGCTTTACCCGGTGCTAATTTTTCAAATTCTTCTAATGCGGCAGCTGCAACACCAATACCCACCACAGTTAATACTTGAGTCGCTAAAGACAGTGACGGATATTTAAAAAATGGCTCACTTAGTTTTGAAGGTTCACCACGTACAAAGGTCCATTTCTTTTCGACCAATACATCTTCAACCACCAAATCATGACTTCCGGTACCTTTTAGGCCAACAGTGTCCCATGTCATTTCAATTTTGGCTTTGTTGGCAGGCATCACGGCCATACGTGGTAAGCCTTGCATTTCATTATTTTTAAGGGGTGAAATTCCCACGCCAACAATGTCAGCTCCCATGCAGCCGCTTGAGAATTTCCAACGTCCACGAACTACGACACCTTCATCGGTAATTTCGGCAGGCTGTGGCGGAAAAATACCTCCGGCAAACACCACATCTGGGCCGTTTTGGTACAACTCTTTCAGTGTTTCTTCAGGCAAACTTCCTAAATAAGCAGGGCTCATGCCGAAACTTGCCACCCAGCCCACAGAACCGTCAGCTTTAGATAAAGTTTCGATCAATTCGCAAAACTGCCGTGGTGACCATTCTTCGCCACCAAAACGTTTCGGAACCAATGCACGGTAAACACCAATCTGCTTAAGTTTTTCGATAATGTCTTGGCTCACATACGCCTGATTATCAAATTCACCTGTACAGGCACGCTCACGAATTTCTTGACACAAAGCGTCTAAGTCAACTGCTTTGTCTTGAGAAGCAAACTCCATTTTAGACAACTTATTCATCATCTAACTCCTTGTAATTTATTGTATTGCATCAACACAAAATTTAGCTATAGCGCATAATTGCTCATCTTTTTGATGCTTCGATACGATCTGTAAGCCCACTGGTAAACCTTCACTGGTTTCAAGTGGCACTGAAATGGCTGGATGACCTGATAAATTAAATGGTCGAACTAAACCCGTAAGATTTAAAAAAGCGACCGTGTTTTCAGCTTCGGAAACTTTCGGTGGAATTTGTGGAAGTGTCGGTAAAACCAATGCATCATATTTTTCTAGTAGAGCGTCAAGTTCTTGGGTCAACTGTGCTCTCACAACTTCTGCTTGTTTCACTTGCTCTAAAGTTGTTGCGGCAGCTTTTAATAAACGACCATTTACATCAGAACCAATTAAGCCCGTTTGAGTTAATTCACCAAAAGCTTGCCAATTTTCATAATTAATAATCTGCATGCCTGCGTCATAAGCCGCTTCAAAGTATTCAACTTTTTCTAAAACGGTCTCTAAATTCGCTTTTTGAAATGCTTGATAAATACAATTCCAAACAACCTCATCTGCGCTTACATCCAAAACAGCAAGTTTTGGTGCGCTAGTACATGCAGAAGGCTTGAAATTTGGATCAATAATTTGCATGGCCTTTTCAATCATCTCGACTGAATTTGCAAAAGGACCAACGCAATCCAGAGAACTTGACGGCGGATATACGCCTTTTCTGCTAACACGGCCAAAAGTCGGTTTTAAACCAAAAACTCCGCAGCACGCAGCGGGCATACGAATAGAGCCGCCAGTGTCTGTGCCTAAAGTAAAATCAGCTTGTTTTGCAGCGACGGCTGCGGCTGAGCCGCTCGAAGATCCACCTGGAATAAATTCAGGATATTTAGGATTGATGGGTGTACCAAAAGCGTGATTAATGCCTGTAATACCAAAAGCCAATTCGTGCAAATTTGTTTTCGCAATAATTTCACAATCTGCTTTTAGAATGTTTTTAATTACTTCAGCATCATCTTGAGCAGGTTCAACATTTAATAAAGCTCGACTGCCAGCAATGGTTTTTAGACCTTGAATATCAATTGTGTCTTTCACCATGACCTTGAGCTTGCCACTTCCTTTGTGCACGCTTTGGCTAACAATATTCATTCACTTTTCCATGTATTTTTATTCATTAATTAAAATATCGGAAAATTTAATGGAATTGTCAAGTATTTTTTATAATTTGTTCTTAAGGAAATATGCAAAATTTTATTTATAATAGGATTACCCTTTTTTCACTAAGTTATTGCTTAGCTATGCTTGATCATTTAGAACAATTTCTTCCTAATAAAGAACCGTCGAGTATTCAAAATTTCCCTTTTTTTTGGGTTTCCCAAGTGAATGGAAAGTATTCACAACTCATTGAAAAATCAATAAAAAAGCTAGGTATTGATAATACACGCCGTAAAATTATTTTAAGTACTAATGCCCTTGGGGAAGCCAGTATTACCGACATTGCCAATCTTTCTACTTTAAAGTTAACGACGGCAACAAAAGCTGTATATCGCTTGGTAGAAGATGGAATTGTCGAGGTCTACTCTTCTACTTCTGATGAACGGATCTCGATGGTGAAATTAACGGCCAAAGGTATTGAGCTGGTTGAACAGATTAATCAAATTAGTGTGGTCACCTTGGCAGGCATCCTGAATGCTTTTTCAGAAGACGAGCTACATAATTTAAATAACCAGTTAAAAAAATTATTTGACCTGATGCCATCCAGCTAAATATTTCTCATCATGATAAATTAGCTCTCTTAGAGCAGTTAAAAATTTCCTTTTCTTTAGCTGCTCTTTCGTTAAAACAATAAAAATTAATAAAATCAAATTTTTATAT